>SHLQ01000196.1 GCA_004282895.1 Acidimicrobiales bacterium | reverse complement strand
GTCTTCGGCGGCACGGGCGAGTGCTCGGGTGTTGCTCGGATGGGGGGTCACCAGGTCGGTTAGGAACGTCTCACACATGACGAGGATGTTGTCGCCACCACGAATTGGGTCCGGGCAGGAGAACACGGGCTTCAGAACAACATCGGAATTGTCGCCGGTGGCCTGATTGGTTGAGGAACCGTCGTAGCCCCAGATGCCTGGCTCTTCACCATCGGCGAGGATCTTCGTCTTCGAACGGATCTCCGGGGTTGGCTCGGTGCCGTCGACCCAGAGATATTCAGCGCGGTATGCCATCGGCAACTACTCCTTGGTTTGTGTCGGGTTCGACCGTATCTGCGAAGCGTTTGGCGGGGACAGGAATTGTGTTAACGGCGCGTGAAAGGAGTGTTCCTCGCGTGTTTCACTGATGCGGCGATGCTTCGATGGTGTCCATGCAACCGCAACAGGATTATGTGCTCCGCACCGTTGAAGAACGAGGCGTTCGTCTCATCCGCCTTTGGTTTACCGACGTGCTCGGCCGCCTGAAGAGTGTCGCGATTTCCCCGGCCGAGATGGAGAAGGTCTTCGAAGAAGGGCTGCAATTCGACGGGTCCTCGATCGACGGCTTCAGCCGAGTACAGGAAAGTGACGTCCTGGCTCGCCCGGATGCATCGACGTTCGAGTTGTTGCCGTGGGCCCGTGACGACGAACCTTCGGCGCTGATGTTCTGCGACATCGAACAACTCGACGGCGAACCGTTCGCCGGAGATCCGCGGCAAGTGCTTCGCCGAAACATGCGCAAGGCACACGACGCCGGCTTCACCTTTTTCTGTGCACCCGAGATGGAGTACTTCTACTTTCGGGACGGCGACCCCTCCGCCCCGCTCGAAGTCCTCGACACGGCGTCCTACTTTGACCTCACGACCGCGGACATCGGCACGGATCTTCGCAAGACGACGCTGCACATGCTCGAGGCGCTGTCGATCCCCGTCGAGTACAGCTTCCACGAGGACAGCCCGAGTCAGCACGAGATCGATTTGCAGTACACCGAGGCGTTGGCGATGGCGGATTCGATCACGACCATGCGTTTGGTCGTGAAGAAGGTTGCCCAGGATCGCGATCTCTACGCCACGTTCATGCCGAAGCCTCTCGACGCCATGCAGGGCTCCGGAATGCACACCCACATGTCTCTGTGGAAGGACGGCTCAAACGCGTTCCACGACCCGGACGCGGAATATGGCCTCTCCACGACTGCCCATCAGTTCATCGCGGGGATCATGGCCCACGCCCGCGAGATCACCGCAGTGACCAACCAGCTGATCAACAGCTACAAGCGGTTGAACGATGGACACGAGGCGCCGCGGTATGTGTCATGGGCGCGCAACAACCAATCGACGCTGGTGCGGGTTCCCGTGACGAAGTCCAACAAACCAGAGGGAACCCGCATCGAATATCGTGCCGTCGATCCGGCCTGCAATCCCTATCTCGCGTACAGCGTGATTCTTGCGGCGGGTATGAAGGGCATCGAGGAGGGGTACGACCTGCAGCCCGAAACCCGGGCGAATCTGTTCGATCGGAACGAGGCGAGTTCCGCAGGTGTGGCCACGTTGCCCCGCTCACTCGACGAGGCGCTCGACGAAATGGAGGCCTCCGAACTCGTGCGCGAGGCACTCGGCGAACACATCTTTGAATGGTTCTTGCGCAATCGTCGTGCAGAATGGGATGACTATGCGCGCCGAGTCACGCAATTCGAACTCGATCGCTACCTGCCCCACTGGTGAGGTGACGCGATGACGAGCGTCCTCGTCCATCCTCAAGGCGCCGCGACCGCCGTCGCGAAGGTGCTTGACCTGCTCGGCGCCAGCTGGAAGACGGTCGACGATACGACGGAGGCCGCGGGGTCAGAACCTTCCGGCGGATGGGCCGGTGCCATCGTCGCCGTCGACGATGACCCGGAACGCGCGTTCGAGCTCGCACGTTGGGTGCGGTCGCGTGAGCAGGCAACAACCTCCATCCTCATGCTGGTGTCCGCGGAACTGCTCCCCGAACTGGGCGACCACACCACCTTGTTCGATGACTTCTGCCTGACACCGTTTCATCCGGCCGAGCTCGAAGCACGGCTCGACCATCTTCTGATCCGATCCGACGGCGACGACGCGATCATCACCTACGGCCCGTTGTCGCTGAATGTCGAGACCTACCAGGCGATGATCGACCGACGTCCGCTCGACCTCACCTACATGGAGTACGAACTGCTCCGATACCTGACCGCGTCACCGGGGAAGGTCTTCAGCCGCGAGATTCTGCTCAGTGAAGTCTGGGGGTACGACTACTACGGCGGTGCCCGCACGGTCGACGTGCACATTCGGCGGCTGCGTTCAAAACTCGGCGAGGAACACGCCAACCTGATCTCCACCGTTCGTTCGGTCGGGTATCGCCTCGGCCAAGCCAAGTGGACCTAGCCCCCACCCCTTGAAGATCTGTGGAGTGTGGCGCGCTCCATGTGCACCTGAGACTCCACAGAACGGTTAGTACGGGTTCGATTCCGAGATCTCGAGCAGCTCACTGTCGGCGTGATCATTGTCGACCGCGTTCTTCGTGGTCGTGCCAAGCAGGGCGGCGACGGCGCCCATACTCATCATGATCGACACGGGAATCACGATGACCAGGACAACGGCGATGATGATTCCTCCGAGCATGACGCCATGTTACTCCGACGCGCTGCGTTGGCTAGCCTTCAGACATGTCGAAACCCGTAGGTCCATACACACCCATCGTTCGCGCCGGAGACACCCTGTACGTGTCCGGTCAGCTCGGCTTGCTCGACGGCGCCCTCGTCGAGGGTGTCGATGCCCAGGTCCGGCAAGCGTTGGCCAATATGGCTGGCCTCCTCGAAGGCGAAGGTGCCTCGTTGGCGAACGTCGTGAAGACCACCGTGCTGCTGAACAGCATCGATGACTATGCCGAGATGAACGAGGCCTACATGGACTGCTTCGGCGACACCCGTCCGGCCCGCGCTGCCTTTGCCGTCGACGCTCTCCCCCTCGGCGGGATGGTGGAGATCGAAGCAATCGCGGTAGGCCAGCTGGAAGCGAACCCACTCTGACGCCAGGTTGCTAGTGCTACTGCGGCGAATACGGCGTCGGAGCCGTTAACGGGTGCGGCGCCGGAGTCGGTGATTGTGATTTCGATGGGTGGTGTGTCCGCGGCGCGGACGATACCGAAGGAGCGAATGGTGAGGTCGTGGATCTCACCCTCTGCGTCGACGTGCAATTGCTCACTCGTCACCCAGCTGTAGGCCATGTGGGCCGCGCCAATGCAGTAGGACCGCAGTACAACCTCGTCGAGCGGTTCGCCGGCTTCGACCGTGACCAAAAGGCGCTCGCCGTCGAAGACTGCCGACGCCCGGCCCCCCGATGGGCCGACGATTTCCGCCTCATCCCTTGCCGCAGCCAACAGCACCGCGGCCTCAACCCAGCCGGCCCCGCGAAGGCTCGTTGACGTAGGCGGGCCGGGTACATCGACTTCGTCGACGGCCAGTCCGGGAGCAACGGTGGTGATCGCGTCGGAGATCCCTGGCGTACGGACCACCGTGATCCGGCCCGTGCCGTCGGCGTTGATTCCCGCCGCGATTGGAGGCCGTTTCGCACCGATACGAACCGAGTCCTCCCGCGACAGAACAACCTTGACTGCCCGACCGTGTTCGTTGGCCAATCGTTGCGCCATCTCGCTGACATCGGAATCGACCTTTGCACCGAACGCGCCGCCGTTTGCCAGGGGCGACGAGGGTGACCCGCCTGGCTCGCACCAGCTCACCTCGGTCTCGAGATGAGCGGGCTCCACCCAGCTCGTCTGCAAGGTGATGTCCCAGTCGCCATCCGGAACGGGAATCGGCGCGTCGGCCGCAGCGGTCGTTCGTCGCCCTTGCACCTTGCCGCTTCTGGCTCGCACCTCGGCCAGCGTCTCGCCGACCATCCATCCTCCGCTGCCGTCCGGCACCGCGACCAGGGCACCCGCTGGCGCAGTATCGGCGGCGAACCCACCTTGCCCGAGAGCCACGGATCGCCCGACCTGCTGCTCTGCTCCCCCTTCGATGTTGGCTCGTCGCGCGGCCGCATCCGGGTCGATCGTGCGCTGCGTTCCGAACGCGTCGAAGGCCTCTTCGATCGTCTGCCAGCCGGTACAACGACAGAGGTGTGCCGCCAGGGGGTTGTCCAGCTTCGTGTCATCCGTCGCGTCGATGCCTTGCGCACGCAACGCCGAGAATCGACAGATGATGCCGGGCGTGCAGAATCCGCACTGGCTGCCGCCGGTTGAGACGAACGCATCCGCCCAGGCGTCGCGCTCGTCTGGAGGCAGCCCTTCGAGCGTGGTGATGACGCGCCCCGCGATGCGCCGAACGGGAGTCACACAGGACACTCGGGCCTGCCCGTCGATCAGCACGGTGCAACAACCACATTGTCCCTGCGGCGCACATCCATCCTTGACCGAGGTCTTGTCGCACTGGTCGCGAAGGACCGTAAGCAACGTCGCTCGCTCGTCCTCCACGACTACCAACTCGCCGTCGACCGTGATTTCGATCGCACGCGAAGAATCCGGTAAGTGTGACAACGTCGGTCTCCCTGTTAGAGGCACCGACGATACCGTGACGGGCCATGGTGATGGATCGAATGGGACGCAGATCGTTCATCGGTGGCACTGCAACCTCTGCCGTGGCCATTGGCGCATTCGGGCTGACCGCGTGCGGCGCCGGCTCAGAATGGCCTCGGCTTGGTGTTCGCTTCGCGGACGGGATCAATGCGAACACGACGTTTGTTGCCGACGCAGGACCGCAACGTTTTCCGTTCGTGCTCATCGCCGACGATGGTTTGCCGTTGATCGAAGACAACCCGTCGTTCCTGGAGATGACGGTCACGCGTGACGAGGTCCAGGTCGGCACGTTCACCGTGCCGGTGCGGGGCGCAGGTCAGTTCACGCCGTACTACCCGCTCGTCTTTGACCCGCCCGAGCCTGGCCGCTATGTCGTTTCCACTGCTGACGTGGAGATGACCAGCGAGATCATCGTCGAGACGCGGGCTGAGGTGTCACTCCCCCAGATCGGTGACACGCTGCCCGCCTTCAAAACGCCGACCTTCGATGATCCGGCCGGGGTGGACCCGGTGTGCACACGGTCAGAGCCCTGCCCGTTTCACACCATCTCGTTGGCAGACGCACACGCGAACCAGAAAGGGACCGTCCTGTTGATCTCCACACCGGAGTTCTGTCAGACCGACGTTTGCGGACCGGTTCTCGAGTTCCTCATGGAGGCCGGCGAAGACGGTGGCTTGAACGATCTCAACGTCATCCACCAAGAGGTGTTCGCCGATCCTCGCAACCCTGATCCGACGCCGTTCCCCGAGGTGGCTCCGCTGTTGGCGGAGCTCGGGATGGAATTCGAACCGTCACTCTTCGTTATGAACGCGTCAGGGGTAATCATCGACGCGCGCCACTACGCGATCGACCGCGACGAACTACACGACGCATTAAGCAACCGCTAAGCGACGAAGCGTTGCCGCGAACGGCGGGAGTTCCGGCTCGACGTTTTGGATCGCAGATCCGAAACTCGCTAAGTGAGCGCAGCCAACGTCGGTAGCCGAAAT
>SHLQ01000314.1 GCA_004282895.1 Acidimicrobiales bacterium | reverse complement strand
GCCTTCATCGCAGCACCTCCTGCACTCGCTTCTGAAACGCCGGCACCACCTCCTCCTCGAACCACGGATTTGTAATGAACCACCGGACGTTGCGCGGCGACGGATGCGGAAGCACCGCTCGGTGAGGTAGATGGCCCCGCCAGTTGGCGACGGTGTCCGTGAGGGTCTTGCCCCGATCGGCGATGTATCGCTTCTGGGCGTACATGCCGATGATGATGTCGAACCGGTCATCGGGCAGCTCGGCGAGCAGCCGGTCATGCCACTGCGGGGCACACTCAGGTCGGGGCGGGTTGTCACCCGATTTGGCGGAGCCGGGATAGCAGAACCCCATAGGTATGAGCGCCACGAGCTCCGGGTCGTAGAACTGCTCCTCGGACAACCCCAGCCAGGCGCGCAGTCGAACGCCACTCGGGTCGTCCCAGGGGATGCCGGACTCGTGCACCCGGCGACCCGGTGCCTGCCCGATGATCACGATGCGCGCCGCCGACGCGACCTGCAGGATCGGTCGAGGCCCGGCGGGAAGATGTTCGGCACATATCGTGCAGGCGCGCACTTCGGCCAGTAGCGGCGGGAGCGACGGCGAACCCAACGCGCTACACGCCGAACACAAGCCGTGCGGCGGCGACATCCTCGAGTGAAATACCAGCCGCCTTGTAGAGGGTGATTTCGGTGTCGGAACGTCGGCCCGCGTGTGCCCCAGAGACGAGCTCGCGCAGGTCGGCGCGAATATCCTTCATGCTGATCAGACCCGCCTCCAGCGGCTGTGCGAGGTCACCGGCCAACACACCGTCGCCCCTCGTATCAACGAAGACCGAGGACCGAGACACCGCGTCGTCGTCGCTCTCCCGCATCTGCGGAGTGAACGAGCCGATCAGGTCGAGGTGTGCTCCCGGTTTGAGCAGCGCACCTTTGACGATGGGCTCGGTTGATCCGGTGACACACGTGATCACATCCGCAGCCGCGACCGACGCATCGAGATCGGATGACACCGATGCCCGCAGGCCCTCGGCCGCGAGTCGTTCGACGACGCCCGCTGCCTTGAACGCACTTCGACCCCACACCTCCACCGTGTCGTACTCGCGAACTGCACCGTGGGCGAGCGCAGCCATCGGTGCCAACGCGCCGGTGCCGATCACGAGCAAGCGCGTGGCATCCTCCACGGCCAACCGCTTCGCCGCGACCGCAGAGGCCGCTGCCGTTCGACGAGTCGTCAGTTCGTTGCCATCACAGGCACCGATGAACGTGCCGTTCTTTCCGCTGAACAAAAGGACGCCGGCATTGATCGTTGGCAGGTTCAGCTGGCCGTTGTCGGGAAAGAACGTGACCGCCTTGACCGCAATGACATCACCGGCGACCCAACCCGGCTTCAGCAGGAAGGCAGCATCGTTGCCGGCACCATCGGGAACGGTGTGCACCGTCCGCTCCGGAGCCTCCGCGCCGTCCTCCACCATGACCCTCTCGATCGCGTCGATCAGCTCGGGCCACGGCAGCAGCCTCGCGACATCGTCGGGGCCGAAGAACTGGGGGTTAGCGGTCATGCGACCGGTTGTAGCCGTTGGGCGGCGGCGATGTCCACCCAACAGGTGGTTCCTTCGACTCCCATACCTCGACCAGCAGCGGATGGCAGGCCGCCTCGTCATCGGAATGTGAACTTCCACAGTCGCCGCCCGGGCAGGCACTGAGGGCACCGAGCAGGTCGATCTCGGCGAAGAACTCGATGAAGTCACC
>SHLQ01000195.1 GCA_004282895.1 Acidimicrobiales bacterium | reverse complement strand
TAACCGGTGGAATCAGCGACGTGCTCCCTCGGATGCTGGCGCCTTTGAGCGAGGGCGCCTAGCACCGGTACCCTGCCCATCATGACGAGCCTCCGCGAGCTTCTCGATGCAACCCGCGATCGGGTGACGGAAGTTGGTGTGCACGTGGCGGCAGAAATGATCGCGTCCGGCGCTGTGCCCTTGGATGTGCGGGAGGCTGAGGAGCTGGTGGCGGGTACGATCGCCGGCTCCACCACGATCACGAGGGGCCAGCTGGAACTGTCGATTGAAACCGCGGTTCCTGACAAGGAGACACCCTTGGTGGTGCTCTGCGGCGGCGGGACGAGGTCACTCCTGGCCGCCGACAGCCTCGCAACTCTCGGGTACCACAACGTGGTGAGCATGACCGGGGGATTCAACGCCTGGAAGGACGCAGGTCTCCCGTGGGGGGACGGTGAGGCACTCGACACCGAGCAGCGGGCGCGGTATCAGCGCCATCTCAGCCTCCCGGAGGTTGGTGAGGCGGGACAACAAACCCTGCTCGCGAGCAAGGTTCTACTCCTCGGTGCTGGGGGGTTGGGTTCACCGGCAGCGTTGTACTTGGCGGCGGCCGGGGTCGGAACGCTCGGCATCGTCGACATGGACGTGGTGGACGCATCCAACCTGCAACGCCAGGTCATCCACAGCCTCGACCGGGTCGGTCAGAAGAAGGTGGATTCCGCGGCCGAGACGATCCGTCGCCTCAATCCGGACGTGCAGGTGCATGCCCACGCCGTTCGGCTCGACGCTGGCAACGTTCTCGAGCTCATCGAGGGGTACGACGTCATCATCGATGGGGCCGACAACTTTCCTGCCCGATACCTGCTGAATGACGCGTCCGTGAAGCTGGGGATTCCCGTCGTGCACGGTTCGATCTTCCGATTCGAGGGTCAGGTCAGCGTGTTCGATCCTCAACGCGGGCCGACCTACCGAGACATGTTGCCGACACCACCGGCGGCCGAGTTTGCGCCCTCGTGCGCCGAGGCTGGCGTCCTGGGTGCGCTGCCAGGCATCGTCGGCAGCCTTCAGGCGATCGAGGCCATCAAGCTGCTGCTCGGGCTCGGAGACCCGCTGATTGGCCGGCTGCTGGTCTTTGATGCACTCGACATGGCCTTCTCGGAGTACGCACTCAACTCGGACCCCGAGAATCCCGTGACGTTCGACCGTCGTGACCTCGTCGAGGTCTCGGATCTGGACGAACTCTGCAGCCCAAATCTTGTTGCGGGGCTGACCGATCCTCCGGTGACCAGCCACTAGCCTCAGCTCCGTGAAAGGCCTCATTCTCTCCGGCGGCGCCGGCACCCGGCTACGCCCCATTACCCACACGTCGGCGAAACAGCTGGTGCCGATCGCCAACAAGCCAATTCTGTTCTACGGAATCGAGGCCATGGTCGCCGCGGGTATCACGGAGATCGGCATCATCATCAGCCCGCAGACGGGTGAAGACATTCAGGAGGCGGTCGGGGACGGCTCCGCTTTCGGCGCCGAGGTCACCTACATCCCTCAGCACGATCCGTTGGGTCTAGCCCATTGTGTGCTCATCGCACGGGACTTTCTGGGTGACGAGGAATTCGTGATGTATCTGGGCGACAACATGCTCGAGCAGGACCTCGTCGGCTTCGTGGCCCAGTTCCACAGCCGCCGAGACGCCGGTGGTCGTCAGACCGCGGCGCAGATCCTGTTGGCCAAGGTCGATGACCCTCGATCGTTCGGTGTGGCCGAGTTGGCGCCGGACGGCTCTGTCGTTCGACTCGTCGAGAAGCCCGACGATCCGCCTTCTGATCTCGCCCTGGTCGGCGTCTACCTCTTTGACCACACCATTCACACTGCGGTCGAGGCGATCGAACCATCCGAACGCGGCGAACTCGAGATCACCGACGCCATTCAGTGGCTCGTCGACGCGGGGCACGAGGTCGCCCACGAGGTATTGCAGGGCTGGTGGCTCGACACGGGCAAGAAGGACCCCTTGCTCGAGTGCAACCGCCTGGTTCTGGACTCCATCGAACGCTCCATTCACGGTGAGGTCGACGACTCGTCCCGTGTCGAAGGACGGGTCGTGATCGCTGCCGGCGCCAAGATCGTGAACTCCACCGTGCGCGGTCCTGCGGTCATCGGCGAGAACACCACGATCACGAACAGTTACGTGGGGCCATACTCCTCGGTTGCCGACAACTGTGAGGTGACCTCCGCCGAACTCGATCAATCCGTGATCCTTGCGGGGTCACGAATCGCCAATGTCGCGCGCCTCACGGATTCGCTCATTGGGTCTCATGTTGTGGTCGACCGCGTCGGTCACGTTCCGGCAGGTCTTCGCCTCATGCTCGGCGATCACTCCATAGTCGAACTCGAATAGGTAAGGACCACCGGATGGCAACCATCACTGAATCGGATCTCATCGACGGCGTCTACGTCGTGGAACCGACCAAACATGCCGACGATCGCGGCTACTTCATAGAGACCTACCGTCGCGAATGGTTTCCCAACGGCCGCGAGATGATCCAGGGCAACCGCGGAAACCGCCAGGCGGGTTCCGTAGTGGGCCTGCACTACCACCTGCATCAGGCCGATTATTGGTATGTGCCACATGGTCATGCCCGCGTGGTTCTCCACGACCTTCGGGAAGGATCGCCCACCGACGGTGCCACCCAGATGCTCGACATGGGTGAAGTCGACGGCGGCGAGAACAACCACCTCGGACTCTTCATTCCGCCCGGCGTCGCGCACGGGTTCGGTTCCATCACCGATTGTGTGATCACCTACCTCGTCGATGGGTACTACAACCCTGCTGATGAACTTGGCGTGGCCTGGGATGACCCCGAAATCGCTGCCGACTGGGGTATCACCGAGCCGATTCTGTCGCCTCGCGACGCCGCCAATCCCACTCGGGCCAATCTCAACCCTGGGCGTCAGCCGTACACCAGTCTTCGAACCTGAGAAGGACTCGTTTCATGAAACTTTTTGTCACCGGAGCCGCGGGATTCATCGGCTCCAACTACGTCCGCTGGGCGATGGCCAACACCGATCATGAGATCACGGTGTTCGACGCGCTGACCTATGCCGGTATTCGGGAGAATCTGGCCGAGTTCGAAGGCAGCGCCCGATATCGATTCGTCCACGGCGACATCACCGACCGCGAGGCGGTTACCGCCGCCATGCCGGGTCATGACCAGGTTGTGCACTTCGCGGCCGAAAGCCACGTCGACCGATCGATCATGGGTCCGGATGCCTTCATCAACACCAACGTCGGCGGCACGAACATCCTCTGCGATGTCGCCCGAATGAATGACGTCTCACGCTTCCTGCACATCTCAACCGACGAGGTGTACGGGTCGATCGACGATGGCAGTTTCGTCGAAGGTGACATTCTCGAGCCACGATCCCCATACTCCGCGTCGAAGGCATCGAGTGATCTCGTCGCGCTGGCCTACAACGAGACCTACGGTCTTCCCGTCGTGATCACCCGTTCGGCCAACCAGTTCGGTCCGTATCAGTTTCCGGAGAAGGTTATTCCGTTGTTCGTGACGAACCTGCTCGACGGACTCAAGGTGCCGCTGTACGGCGACGGCCTCAACATACGCGACTGGACCCACGTTCTCGACAACTGCGCGGGGCTGCAGAAGGTGCTCGATGAAGGCGCGATCGGCGAGGTGTACAACATCGGTGCCGGCAACGAGAAGACGAACAAGGAACTCACCCACGCCATTCTCGACCGGTGCGGGAAAGACGAGTCCATGATCGAGTACGTGGAAGACCGCCTGGGTCACGATCGTCGTTACTCGATCGACACCGCCAAGATCCGGTCGATGGGATGGGCGCCAGAGCGCACGTTTGAAGAAGCACTCGACGAAACGGTGGCGTGGTACACCAACAACCGAGCCTGGTGGGAGCCACTCAAGGCCTCCGTCAAGAACCGCTGACGATGACACGTGTCCTGCTCACCGGTGCCGCCGGGCAACTCGGTACAGATACGCAGCGGGCCGCAGAGAATGTGCCCGGGATCGAACTTCTCGCCCACGACCGCGAATCCCTCGACATCACCGACGCCGCGAACACCAATCAGGTGATTGCGGCCGCTGCGCCGTCGGTCATCATCCACGGTGCCGCCTGGACCGCCGTGGATCATTGCGAGGGAGACGAGGCGCGGTCCTTTGCCGTGAATTCCACGGGGACCCAGAACGTGCTTGATGCGGCCAAGAGTGTCGGGGCCCGCGTCATCTACGTGTCCACCGACTATGTGTTCGATGGCACGAAATCTGATCCCTATGTGGAGTCCGACACCCCCAATCCGGCGTCGGTGTACGGCCGCTCGAAACTCGCCGGAGAAGCCGCGACCTTGGCAGACCCGGAGAACCTCGTCGTGCGGACGTCGTGGGTGTGCAGCGCGCACGGCAGCAACATGGTCAAGACGATTCTTCGATTGGCCGAAAGCCACCCCACGCTGACGTTCGTGGATGACCAAATCGGCAAACCCACGTTCACTGCGGACCTTGGGGCAAGTCTCCTCACGCTGGCCCAGCGCAACGACACTGGCGTTATGCACATCACCAACGAGGGTGTGGTGTCCTGGTACGAGTTCTGCCAGGACGTCCTGCGCGCCGCCGGTCTCGATCCTGAGCGCGTAATGCCCTGCTCCACCGACGAGTTGCAGCCGCCTCGGCCGGCACCACGACCCGCCAATTCCGTACTGGCGAACACCCGATTCGCAGGTCTAGGACTGGATCTGCTCCGCGACTTCCGCGCCCCACTGGCCGAGGTCGTCGCCGAACTGATCTGACCTCCGCAACATTGACCGCTAGCGTTGATGGGGTTGGCCATCAGGAGACCTGACCGTTCCGTGCACACCCCCTCATTGACGCGACGAGTGATTGCCGTCGTCGCCGCCCTCGGTGTCGTCTTTGGCGGCGCGGCCCCTGCGGCCGCGCAACCAGTGCAGACCAACGACACGATCGCGGTGACCGGCCACGGCTGGGGTCATGGTCGGGGCATGAGCCAGTACGGGGCGCACGGATACGCCGTTGACTACGGCTGGACCAGCGACCAGATCCTGGATCACTACTACGGTGGAACGGTTGCCGGAGCGGTTCCCAACGACCTGCTCACGGTCCGTATCGACAGCGCCAATGGCCTGCCGACGGTCGCGCAGGTCGACAGTGGATTGCCTGTGCTGATTGACGCGAACGACCAGATAACACACACCGGCACCGGTCGAGCCCTTCGTCTGACCGCAACCACCGGTGGGTTCATACTCGCTGACGCCCCGACGTGTGCTGGCCCGTTCGTTGATCGACCGGACGTGGTTCCGGGCGAACAGTTGCGAATCAGCTCGGTGTCGGCCGAGTCTGCCGGCGGCGCGGCCACGGTTGGTGCCGGCACCCCCGTGGTGGGGGATTGGGACGGCGATGGTGACGATGACCTCGGCGTCGTCAACGGCGATGCCTGGAAGCTCTGGAACGAGGGTCCGGACAACGCGACCGACACCCCCGACTTTGCGTTCACGCTCGACCCAGCCGGACAACAGATCGTCGTCGGCGACTGGGGTGGAAACGGCGTCGACACGCCAGGGCTGTTCAGCGACGGGACATGGTTGATCCGCGATGGATTGGACCCCGCCGATGGTCTTACCA
>SHLQ01000313.1 GCA_004282895.1 Acidimicrobiales bacterium | reverse complement strand
GGAGGTTTACTGATGTTGCGTACACGTTCCATCCGTATGGCGATCGTGGCCACGCTACTCGTGGCTTCGGCCCTCGCCGGAGTGACGAGCTCCGTCGAAGCACAAGGCACGGCGACCTGTGCTGGCGTCGAAGCGACCATCGTTGGCACCGAGGGCAACGACGTGTTGCTCGGCACCGAAGGGCCAGACGTGATCGCAGGTCTAGGCGGCAATGACATCATCCGTGGCTTCGGTGGCGCCGACATTATCTGCGGGGACAACGGCCGGGACAAGCTCTTCGGGGGACGCGGAACCGACATCATCTTCGGCGGCAAGAAGAACGACATCGTGAAAGGTGATGGCGGACCAGACCTGCTCTACGGAAACCAGGGCCACGATCGGCTTATTGGCGGCGCCGGCGCGGACTATCTGGAGGGCGGCTCCGGGCTTATCGACCGCCTGACCGGCAAGGCCGGCGTCGACACGTGCGTCGACAGGCAGCCGAACACGGTCTATGCCACATGCGAAGACCCGCAAGGGCCCGTTCCCGCCCGCAACACTCCCCTCGATGTCATCGGGGTCGAAGGCAGCGATGTGTTGAACTTCCGTTTACGTCCAGACGCAAACTCGCGCATTCTCGCCACAGCGGCACCCGCGCTCGAAGGGTTCCCGCAGAAGACAATCATCGGCACGGGTGTCGGACAGAGCAACGGACCGACACTGTGGTGGCAGGCCACGATCGACGGAGAAACTGCGTGGGCCAGCCAGGAGTTTCTCGGCATGCTCGGCGTGACGTCGGACATCCTCGCTCAACTGCAGACGACCATGACCAGCCTCGAAGCGGACAGCATCCAGGAACTTGGTGACGCGGTTGCGCAGGCCCGCTCCGGCGCACCGGAGGTGACCACAGCCGTGGTAGTCGAGGTCCTCGGTGTCGACGCGTCCAGCAGTCTGGCGACCATTGACGTGATCGGACTCGGAGATGACGCCTCCAAGGGCGAGAGAGTCTTCCTTAACCTGTTCAACATTCGCGACATCGACGCAACGGAGTTTGTCATCCTCGGCTACCGGATCACCGGCGCCACCGCGACCGACATCTGCGGCCGAGGTATCGCTGCCAACGACTTCTGCGTGTAGCTACGCCTTCCAGCGGTCGATGCCGCCCATGCCGTATGCCTTGAGCACAATCGCCCTTGTGGGTGTGACCTTCACGAACGCCGTGTCGGGCGAGTTGTCGGGACCACCGGGCGAGAACGCGTTGAGGTCGTAGTCGAAGACACCTTCCCAAAGACGACGTTTCGTCTCCAGGTCAGTGAACACCTCCGCGCTGCCCCACACCTCGACACCGTCGCCATTCTCGGTGACCTGCCAGTGCATCGCCACGTTCGGGTTGGCGGCGATGTTCTTCGCCTTGACGGACTTCGCGCCGGCCATGATCCAACAGTCGTCGCCCTCCCAACAAGGGTGAACGGGAACAACATCGGGAGTGTTGTCCGAGCCGACCGTTGCGATATGCGCCCACGGGCTGAGTGCCGACGCCGCTTCCTTGACTTCTGTGAGTCCGATATCAGTCATGCACCGACAGTACCGCTAGACGTCGAGCTCGAAACGGCCAGTCTTCAGGTAGTTCGTGAAGCGGCCGACCGACGTGATCACGTACCCGGCGGCGATCTCATCAAATCGAGACGTGTGGCTGTCCACCACGAAGTTCAACAACGTGAAGTTGCGGGCGGCAATGAGCGCTTCGAACTCCTCGTCACTGCA
>SHLQ01000045.1 GCA_004282895.1 Acidimicrobiales bacterium | reverse complement strand
GAGATCATCGAGCTGCACGAATTGTTCGAGGCGTACTTCCTCGGCACGGAGGACTCGCTTGAGCGGATGGAGGCGGTCATCGCGGACGATTTCACGTTCATCGGACCAGATGGGAGCGCCACCGATCGGAATGGCACGTTGGCGGCGGTGACCGCCGGTCACGGTCACACGGAGTCGCTGGTTATCCGCACGGTGGATCACCAACTCCTGGTGGAGACACCCGAGGTGGTTGTTGCCGAGTACATCGAGGTCCATGAACTCTCCGACCGCACGAACCGTCGGCTGAGCACGGTGGTCTTCTCACGAGATCCAGAGGCACCGAACGGTCTTGTCTGGCGTCGTGTGCACGAGACGTGGATCGACCGGGGAATCGACACCTAGGCTCTCGACCGTGACTGCAATCATTGACCACGCGCGATCGGCGCTTCTGGAACATCGACGGCTTCTGACCGAAGAGGAACTCTCGGCTCTTGCCGAGACCGGCGAGGACGAACTTTCCGCATTGGCCGAGCTCGCCCACGACGTGAGGTTGGCGTGGGCCGGCGATCAGGTCGAGGTCGAGGGAATTCTCTCGGTGAAGACCGGCGGCTGCCCAGAGGATTGCCACTTCTGTTCACAGTCGTCGGCGTTCGACACCGAGGTGAAAGCAACCCCGTTCCTCGATACAGAGGAGGTCTTGGCCGCCGCCCGTGAGACCAAAGCAACCGGCGCGACCGAGTTCTGCATCGTGCTTGCGGTCAAAGGGCCCGATGAGAAGACCATGACGCGGCTCCTCGAGCTCGTCCCGATCATCGAGACCGAAACCGGTATGAACGTAGCCGTGAGTGCCGGAATCCTCGAGGGGGATCAGGCGCAGCGCCTGGCCGATGGTGGCGTGCACCGGTACAACCACAACCTCGAGACCGCGGGGTCGTTTTTCCCGAGCATCGTCTCCACCCACTCCTGGCAGGAGCGATGGGACACCTGCGAGGAGATCAAGCGGGTGGGCATGGAACTCTGCTGCGGCGTGTTGCTTGGCATGGGCGAGACCGATGCGCAGCGGGTCGAACTCATCGGGCAATTGCAGCAACTTCAGCCCCAGGAGGTCCCCGTGAACTTCCTGAACCCGCGGCCCGGGACACCGTTGCAGATTCGCAAGCCGGTGGGCGCCGCCGAAGCATTGAAGTGGATCTCGTTGTTCCGACTCGGCCTTCCCCCGGTCATCCTGCGATACGCCGGCGGCCGCGAGATCACACTCGGCGATCTCCAGTCCGTTGGATTGACCTCGGGTATCAACGCCCTGATCGTCGGCAACTACCTCACCACCCTCGGACGAACACCAGACGAAGATCTGGCCATGCTCGAGGACCTCGCCATGCCGGTCGGTGCGCTGAGTGTCGCCTGGTAACGCGAGCCACTGTGTTGGCTGTGGACTCCCGCTGACGGCGGAGCCAAGCGACGGATCATGCGCAGGCTGCCTGCCCGCCTACGACCCGCCACATCACTGCCCGCAGTGTGGAGCCTGGGTGGGCGTGCGGGTGACGCCGATCGGTTGGTCGGCCTCCTGCAACGAACACGGAGACCTCCACGCCCTTTCCTGATGGTTTGGCTGCGTGTGGCAGGATCGGCGGATGGATTCCACGGAGATCACCAGCCTGACCGCCCTGCAGTTGGGGGAGCTGATCCAGAGTCGGGAAGTACGGGCGGTCGAGGTTGTTCAAGCTCACCTCACCCAGATCGACATCCTGAATCCGCGGCTCAACGCAGTGACTCAAACGCTCGCCGAGGACGCGGAGCGGCTGGCCGCCGAGGCCGACGTGCGGGCGGCGACAGGTAAGCCACTCAGCGCCTTGGACGGCGTGCCGTTCTCCGTCAAAGAAAACATCGATTGTCTCGGTACCCCGACCACAGAAGGACTGCTGGTACTGGCCGACAACATGCCGTCCCGCGATGCGCCGACCGTCGAGCGGATGAAGGCAGCAGGCGCGATCCCGCTCGCTCGCACAAACATGCCCGACCTGGGGCTACGCGTACACACGGACAACGCACTTCACGGACCGACACTGAATCCCTGGGACAACGATCTGACGTGTGGCGGATCCAGTGGAGGTGAAGGGGTGGCCATCGCCACGGGCATGTCTCCAATGGGCATCGGTAACGACATCGGAGGGTCGGTTCGCAACCCCGCGTACTGCTCGGGGATTCTGGGCCACAAGGCAACCCCACATCGGCTGCCGAGGGCCGCAAGCACCCCGCCGACGAGTTGGGGACCGGCCAAACAACTGATGAGTGTGAATGGCCCCATGGCTCGCTCGGCTGCGGACCTTCGGGTGATGTTCTCGATCATGCATGGTCGACACCCGCTCGACCCATGGTCGGTCACCACCTCCTTCGCTGACGTCCCGACCGGAGCCCGGCCGGCGATCGCTCTCGTTCCCGAACCTGAGGGTGGCGAGACCTCGCCTGAGGTGGCGGCTGGCGTTCGAGAGGTGGGCGAGGCGCTCAGGGAACGTGGCTTCGAGGTCACCGAGGCTGCCCCACCTGGTCTGGATGACGTTGTTTCGGCGTGGCAGATCTGGTTGGCGGGAGAGGTCCACCTACGTCGCGAACTCATCGATGCGGTCCTGTCGCCGGATGCGAAGCGGGTGTTGGACCTTCTGGATGAAGAGGCGGGCGAGCAGGACCTGCTGTCCACCGTGGATGCCCTGACTGCGCGCCACGGACTCGCGCAGGCCTGGGTGGACTTCATGCAGACCACCCCGATCATCATCGGGCCGGTGTGGACACAGAAGCCGTTTGCCGTTGGTTTCGACATCGAGTCGTCCGAAGCCGGCGATGAGGTGATGTCGATGCTTCGCTTCGTGGTCCCTGCCAATGTTCTCGGACTACCGGCGACGTCGGTCCCCGTTGGTCTGGACAGCGACCGTCTACCTCGTGGTGTTCAGGTCATCGGTGAACACCACGCCGACGACCTGTGTATCGAGATCGCAGAAGTGATCGGTGAAGCGTTCCCGGTTGAAGCGCCCCCGGCGCACCTCGTGTAACGTCATCCGGCGGATCGCTCAGAAGCTGACGGGCAGACGGCGAGGTCCACGCACCTGACCTCCGGCCCACGTCACCCCACCGGGATCACTGACCTCGAATTCGGGGATTCGTGCGAACCACGTGCGGAGGGCGACGTCCATTTCGAGGCGGGCAAGGTTTGAGCCCGCACACCGGTGGATGCCACTGCCGAAGGCGATGTGGCGGTTTCGGGTGCGATCGATCAGCACCTTGTCCGCATCCTCGAACGCGTCCTCGTCGTGGTTGGCGCCCGGGAAGTTCATGAGCACCTTCTCGCCACTCTTGATAACGATGTCGCCGAACGGCACGTCCTCTTGTGCCATACGGGCCATGGTGACGGGGGAGTAGAAGCGCAGCATCTCCTCCAGTGCCGTCGGGAAGAGGGTGTCGTCCGCGGCGAGGCGTCGGCGGTCCTCCGGATGGGTTCCCATGTGGAACAGCGCCGAGCCGATGGAGCTCCACGTGGTGTCAATCCCGGCGATGAGCAGGAGGTTTGCGATACCGACGACGACCTGCACTTCGCGGCCCTTCATTTCCGGCACGTCGAGGGCCAACAACTCCGACAGGTAATCGTCGCGAGGGTTCTCCCAGCGGCTCCGCACTTCGTCGATCAGGAACGTTTGGATGATGTCGCGGTATTTCACGCGGATCACCGGATCGAACAGGCCGAGCTCGAGGGCGCCGCGGACCCAGGTGGTGAAGTCATCCGCTTTCTCGGGATCGAATCCGAGCATGTGGGCAATCACGCGGGGCGGGATCTGTTGCGCGTAGTCGACGGCTCCGTCACATTCGCCGGAGTCGATGAAGCCGTCGATCAGTCGATTGCAGAGATCCTGGGTGAATTGGCGGTGCGACTCGACCGCACGTGGTGCGAACGCGGGGAGGATCATGCGTCGGGTCCAGACCTGCTCGGGTGGGTCCGCGCTGATGGGTGGTGCGCTCAGTCCGGAGCTGTTGTCGATTCCCATGTCGGTCGGCAGGGTCACGACCAGGGGGTCTTTCGAGGAGAGCTCGGGCACGATCTTGGCCAGGGCTTGCACGTCGTCGTACTTCGTGGGGAGCCATGACCGGATCCCACGTCGGTCGGTGCGGGCCATGGGACAACCGGAGCGGAGATCCTTCCAGATCGGCGTCGGGTCCGTGACGTAGTCGGCGTCGAAGATGTCGTAGTCGGTGGTCCAATCCTCGACCGGCTCGGTTGGGGGTGTCGTGGCGGTCACTCGGCCACCTCCTCGATGGCGAACTCCGGGCAGTTGTCGATGATCAGCTGCGCCTTGTCGGCCAGATCGTCGGGCACAATGCCGTCGTTCAGTACGAAAGCGGCGCCGTAGTCGTCCACGTCGACGAGCTCTGGTGCCAGCGCAAAACAGCGGTTGTGGCCCTGGCATTTTTCGGCGTCGATCCGAATCTTCATGGTTCCCCCGGGTGGCGATTTCCTTCTGGACAGTAGTTGGCGAGCGCCTCGATTCGTGATTCGTGGCACACTTTGATTACCGTCAGGTAACTACCCCACCCAGGAGAGAAAATTTCATGCGTAAGTTCCTCGCAATACTGATGGCCACATTGATGGCTTCCGTGTTCATGGCCGGCGCCGCCGGCGCCCAGGATCCCGTGGTCGGATCCATGACTCCCGATCCCGCTTCCGTACCCGAAGCGGGCGACTATGAGATCACCGCGACTGTCACTGGCATGATCCCGGACAGCACGGTCTTGATGTCGGTCTGCACCGCACCCGGCGACACACTCGTGCCTGGAGTTTCCTCCGCTGATGACATCGCGGCAGCTGCCGCAGCGATCAGCCCGCTCGAGCACTGTGACGTGGCCAACGCGGTCACGGTTCAGGTCGATTCGGCGGGCGGCTTCACGCAGGCGATGAGCGTCACGATTGGTGACAACACGTTCTTCAGCGCTGGTGCACTCGATGGCTCGCAAATTGCCGGTACGTGGGTGCCAGTAGTCGATGCCGAGACTGCTGCTGCTATCGCCGCTGCACAAGCGGAAGCCGCCGAGCTGGCCGTGACCGGTACCGAGTCCACAACGCTGGCGCTCTTCGGCGCTGCGCTCCTCATGCTCGGCGCTGCCGCCGTCTACGGCTCCCGCCGCTTCGAGACGGTCTAGAACAACCAGATAGACCTTGATGATCGGCCTGTCGTTCGCCTGCGGGTGAGCGGCAGGCCGGTCTGCTTTTTCCAACGTTTCACACCCAACACTGTCGAAAGTAGGTCCGCCATGCGAGCCGCCATCATGACTGCGCTTCCCACCGAAACCCTCGAGGTGGTCGACGACATCACCTTGCGAGAGCTTGCGCCGGGAGAGGTGCAGGTGAAGGTCGCACACAGCGGTGTCTGTCACAGCGACCTTTCCGCGATGCAGGGCACCCTACCAAGCATGGTGCCGATGGTTCTCGGTCACGAAGGGGCCGGCGTCGTCACCGCCGTCGGTGACGGGGTGGATCATGTGGCCCCGGGCGATCACATCGTGATTGCCTTCTCGCCTCCCTGCGGGGCGTGTGCGTACTGCAACGAGCGCCACCAGCCGAACCTGTGCCTGACCGGCACGATGACAATGCTCATGCATCAGCAGTTCATGCAGGGCGACACCGTTGTTGGCTCCATGACCGGCTGCGGCACATTCGCCGAGGAGACCATCGTGCCTGCCATGGCGGCCATCAAGATCGATGATGACATCCCGCTCGACGTGGCCGCCCTTGTGGGTTGTGGCGTGACGACCGGCGTCGGTGCGGCACTGAATGGTGCGAAGGTCACCCACGGGTCATCCGTTGCCGTGATTGGTTGTGGTGGTGTCGGCATCGCGGCGATTCAAGGCGCTCGTATCGCCGGCGCATCAGCGATTGTGGCCATCGATCTGCACGAGGGGAAGCTCGAACGAGCCATGAACTTCGGCGCGACCCACGTCGCCACCCCCGACTCGATCGACGCGGTCCGGTCCGAGGTGACCGGCGACGATGGTTTCGACTTTGCCATCGAGTGCATCGGCCGGGCGGCGACCATGCGTCAGGCCTATGACCTCATCCGTCGCGGCGGGGTGGCCTGCATCGTCGGCGCGGGTTCCGATGACGACATCCTCGAGATCCGCTCCCGGGAGCCGTTCTTCGACGAGAAGACGCTTGTTGGTTCGATGTACGGAAGTGTCGACGTGCGAGAGGACTTCGAACGGTTCCTAGACTACTACCGCCATGGCCAGCTCGACCTCGAAGGAATGATCACGCAACGCATCGACCTCGACGGCATCAACGATGCGCTCGCATCGCTGGGCAACGCCGACGTCATTCGCCAGGTCATCGACTTCTAACCCCAACAGATCGCGAAAGGATCACCCATGCCGAATATCAAGGACGTGGACGCCATCAAGGCGCTCATCACCGACGAGTGGAGCGACTGGACGGACACCGTCGAGATCACCCAGGACATGATCAACACGTTTGCCGACGTGACGCTCGATCATCAGTGGATCCATGTGGACATCGAACGGGCCAACGCCGGACCATTCGGCGGACCGATCGCTCACGGATTCCTGACCCTCAGCCTCGTATCGCACTTCTCCTTTCAAATGGGGCCGGAGATCGACGGGGTCATGGGCGCGCTCAACTACGGCGCCGACAAGCTGCGATTCCTCGCCCCCGTGCCGGCCGGGGCGACCCTGCATGCGAAGTCGCGGATCGTCGATGTCACCGAGAAGCCAACGGGGCTGCTGATGAAGCGCGAGATCGCCGTACACGAGGTGGGCAATGAGACCCCCGCGCTGGTGTACGAGAGCCTCGGGCTCCTCCTGGGCTGAGTGATGGCCGACTCGACACTTTCCCCTGACGACGCCGCTGCCTTCCGGCAGCGATGTGTCGACTTCCTCGAGGGGTACGACCCGCCGCGCGAACGGTCGCTCGAGAATTCGCGCCGTTTTCTCCTCGCCGCCGCCGATGCCGGTCTCGGGGGGCTGGTCTACCCGGTCGAATACGGGGGCGCCGGCCTGACCAAGGAGCACGAGCGAATCTGGCGTTCCGAGAAGGCGAAGTACGGCTCGGTCGACAGCGACTTCGTCATCAGCCACGGCATGTGTCTGCCGGTGATGAATGACTTCGCCAGCGACGAGCTGAAGCGGGAGTTTCTGCCCGACGTCATCAGCGGCAAGACGATGTGGTGTCAGATGTTCTCCGAGCCGGGCGCGGGTTCGGACGTGGCCAGCCTGCAGACCCGGGCGGAACTCGATGGCGACGAATGGATCATCAACGGCCAGAAGGTGTGGACCACACTGGCGCACCACAGCGACTACGGCGTGTTGATCGCCCGCACCGACCCCGATCAGCCGAAACATGCCGGTATCTCCATGTTCATGATCGACATGCGGGCGCCGGGTGTCGAAATTCGTCCGATCCACCAGATCGATGGCGGCAAACACTTCAACGAAGTCTTCTTCACCGATCTTCGCGTCCCCAAGCACTGGCTCCTCGGGGAAAAGAACAACGGCTGGCGTCAGGCCACGGCCATGCTCATGTACGAACGGGTTGCCATCGGGGGACTCGGCAGCGGAGACATCAGCCAGCCGATTTTCGATCAGTTGGTGAAGTGGGCTCGCAAGAACGAGAAGATCGACGATCCGGTCGTCCGCGACGAGCTCATGCAGATCTATGCCATGGAAACGACCAAGGCCATGGTGTCCATGCGCACCCGCGCCGAAATGAAGGCCGGCAAGGCACCAGGCCCGGGCGGATCACTCGGCAAACTCTTCGGCTCGAAGATCCACTGGCGTTTCCGCGACATTGCCCAGGGAATCGCCGGGATGGAATCGATTGCGACCGACGGCGACGCAGGGGGAGAGGATCTCTGGAAGCTGGTTCTGAACAGTTTTCAGTCCTCGATCGCCGGCGGTACGGACGAAATTCAACGCAACATCATCGGCGATCGTGTGCTCGGATTGCCCCGTGAACCCGCAGTCGACCGGGACGTGCCATTTCGCGATCTCAAAGTCGGAACACAACGGGACTGACCGGCGCGACTCCGAGGATCTGGCGATAGGGTGGGGGGCTATGTATGCCGTGATTAAGACCGGTGGTCGCCAGTACCGCGTTGAAGAGGGCCAGGTGCTCGAAGTCAACCGTATGGGTGACGAGGGAGCAACCGAATCGTTGACCCCTGTACTCGTTGTTGATGGCGACAACGTGCTCGCCACGCCCGATCAGCTCAAGAAGGCATCGGTCGGCGTGAAGGTGCTCGAAGACGCCAAGGGCAAGAAGATCAACGGGTTCACCTACAAGAACAAGTCCAACCAGCGCAAGCGCTGGGGTCATCGTCAGTCGCTGAGCCGGATCGAGATCACCTCGATCAAGGCCGGCTGACCAAACTTCCGAGGAGAGCAGCATGTCGAAGACCAAAGGTGGAGGCTCCACCCGAAACGGACGCGATTCCAACGCCCAGCGCCTCGGCGTGAAGGTATTTGACGGTGGCGAAGTCACCGCCGGATCCATCCTCGTCCGCCAGCGCGGCACCAAGTTTCATCCCGGTCACAATGTGGGCCGCGGTGGTGACGACACCTTGTTCGCACTTAGCGACGGTGTGGTGAAGTTCGGCTCGCGGCACGGCCGCAAGCTCGTCGACATCCTTACGGACTGATCGACCCGTTCTTCCTGGCCGCTTGATTCTCGATCGAGCGCACCGTACGCATACTCGTCGGAATCTTGTGTGCGAACGCGAGCCCGATCATCGCGACGATTATGCCGGCGACGGCATCAATGACGTAATGGTTGGCCGTGAGTACAACGGCGATGATCATCGCGATCGGGCTGAGCGCGGCGAAGATCCGCGGGATCTTGTGCGTCGCAACGGTGAGCACCACGATGCCCACGAGTAGGTTCCACCCGACGTGCAGGCTGGGAACCGCTGCGTATTTGTTCACGAGCGCGGGCGGCTGAAGCACGCGGTAGGACGTGGAGAGGTCGGTGACGGTATCGACGAACCCGGCCTCGGTCAGCCTCGGTGGCGCCACCGGATAGATCGCGAAGATAACCATGCCGATTGCACCGGAGATGAACATGGCGTTTCTCAGCAGCAGGTACTTCACGCGATGGTTGCGGTGCAGCCAGACGAGGGTGGCGATGATGACCGGCCAATGGAACCAGATGTAGACCCAGTTCGAAAGGGTGACGAGCATTTCGGAGCCGGCGATGAGATCCTGGGCCTCTTTCTCTATCGCGATGCCGACGGACTCCTCCCATTCGAGGATGTCGAGCCCGCGCTCGACGGCCTCGGCCGGTGAACCTTCGGTCAGACCGCGGACGGCGAAGTAGATGAAACCGGCGAAGGTGACGAGGAGAACCTGACGAAAAAGCTCTCGAAAGTCCCGCGGAGGGTTCGTGCGGGGTGAATCCGGGCCGCCCTCTTCCCCACCTGCTCCCGTGTCTTCGAAGTGTGTCCATGTGGTCATAGCTGCGTCCTCGCCCACAAGCCGAACCCTCGAAAGATCCTATCCTCGCCCCAAAGGGTCATGGCCGCGGCGCCCCAACGTCCGTATCGTGACGTTCGTCCTACAGTATTGGAAGGTGGCTACCCATGGAGTTTATTTCCCACAGGGCGGGAAACTCAATAGGCCGTCTGCGGGAAGCGGAGTCGATTGCCGATGTGATCGAGGTCGATGTGCACCTTGGTGTGGGCACACGGGTCGAGGTGCGGCATGCGAAGCTGCTCTGGCCGACGCGACGGTTGTGGGATCGCTGGTATCTGCTGCCTCGGGGTGAGGACGGGCTGGCGTTTGGCGACATTCTCGATGCCGCGGCGCCGTCGACGGTGTTCTGGCTCGATCTGAAGGGGTTCACCAGCCGCCTGTCGCGACGGGCCAGGGTGGCGATCGGCGATCGGGAACCGCTGGTGGTTTCGACCAAGCCGTGGTGGATCCTGAAGGCGTTCGCCGATCGACCGAACACCCGGGTCATTCGCTCGGCCGGAAATCGGACCGAGTTGCTGTTGTTGATGCGGATGCCATCACGGGCGAAGCTCCACGGAGTGGTTGTGCACCATCGGCTGTTGACGGACGCCACCATCGAGCGGTTGAAGCGGTTCGGGCAGATCTATACCTGGTCCGTGCACGATGTGGAGTCCATTGTCCGCCTCCATGAACGAGGGGTGAGCGGCGTGATTCTGGACGATCTCTCCCTGATTGAGCCGGCGCGCCGCGCGACTTCTGGAGAGCCGGAGGCGTCAACCACGTAGAAACTCCACAAATGGGTCGTACGGCCGGTTGAGGCACCGCACATTTTGGTCGATCAAAATCGAGATGCACGGTAAGACTGATATGCCCGCAAAGCTGGTGTTGCCAGGACCCAAAGCGATCGTCCTACATTCGCTCCCGAATGTGCTCGAGGGAAAGATCATCCCACTCGTCGTCTTTCTCGGCTTTCTCGAGTTCGTCGGCACAAACGCCGGCCTTCTCGCCGCCCTCGGCTGGTCTCTGGCCGCCACCGCCTATCGCAAGCGCACCGGCGGGAAGGTGCCAGGCCTTCTGATCGTCAGCATCGTTGGTCTAACCGCCCGCACGATCGCCGCCCTCGCCACCGGCAGCATGGTGGTCTATTTCCTCCAGCCGACGATCAGCACCGCGTTGGTCGGATTCGCCTTCATCGGCTCCATCATGATGGGCAAGCCACTGGCGGAGCGCCTGGCGCACGACTTCTGTCCGTTCGATCCGGACACCGCCAATCACCCGATGCTCAAGTTGTTCTTCCTGCGGTTGTCGCTGCTGTGGGCGATCACGAGTCTGCTCAATGCCGGGCTCACACTCTGGCTGCTGCTCACGCAGTCCACCACAACGTTCGTACTGATCAAGTCGTTCCTCGGCCCCGCATTCACCATGTTCACCGTCGGTGTGACCGTGATCTGGTTCCACTTCAAGATGCGCCGCCAGGGTATGGGCCTCGAGTTCAGCAAGACCATGGCGGTAGCGAGCGCCTAACGCTGCGCTCGCCGGCGGTCGAGACCTGTCAGCACAATCTCGAGCACGACGATAAGGACCGCCAGCACGGCGACGACGATCGCGCTCGTCTGCAACTCGGGCATGTTCAATGCGTAGAAATCCGCCAACGGCGACGGTATGAGGTTGACGATGAACGCTCCAAGCATGCTCGTGAGGAGCAGTACCTCACGCCAGCCAACGGGTCGAATCAGTCGGTGCAGAACGAAGAGACCGGCGAGCGTGAGTGCAAGGGTGGCCGACGTGCGAGCTTCTTCCAGGCTGGCGCCGACGGCATCCGATCGCACGATCCAATAGGTCGCGAAGGTCGTCATGGCCGCGAAGATGCCGGCGGGCACGGCGAAGTGCATTACGCGGTCCAGATACCCGGGGCGGCAAGGTTCGTTCGAGCTGCGAAACGAGAGCGCAAATGCGGGCACACCGATCGTGAACGTGGCGATCAGGCTCAGGTGGCGGGGAAGAAACGGAAACGGCACGCGCAGGACCCCTACCGCAAAGGCCAACAGTGCTGCGTACACGGTCTTGGTGACGAACAACGAGGAGACCCGTTCCATGTTGGCAATGACGCGCCTTCCCTCGGCCACAACCCCCGGGAGGCGATCGAACCGGCCGTCGAGCAGCACCAACTGGGCGATGGACTTCGTGGCCGGTGTCGCCGAATCCATGGCGATGCCGATGTCCGCGACTTTCAGCGACGGGATGTCGTTCACCCCGTCGCCGGTCATCGCCACAACGTGCCCCTGATCCTGCAGGAACCGCACCAGGTCTCGCTTCTGATCCGGAAGCACGCGGCCAAACACGACCGTGTCGGCCGGGATCTCGTCGAGGGACTCGACGGTACGCATATCGATCCACCGGCTGGCGCCGGGAAGGCCGAGCTCTGAGGCCACCGCGCTCACCGTGACAGGGTTGTCGCCCGAGATCACCCGAACTCCCACGTTCTGGGTGCGGAAGTACGCCATCGTTTCGCCGGCGTCGGGTCGGACCTCTTCCCGAAGCGCGATCAGAGCGCGGGGCCGCAAGTCCGAGGGGAGGTCTTCGCCCGTCAGCTCGTCGCCTGACGCCAACAACAGCACCCGTCTGGCTTGGCTCGTCATATCCGCCAGTTCCTGCTCGAGCGGGCCAAGGTCGTGCTCGCTGGCCGCGGACTCGAGGAGTATCTCCGGTGCGCCGAGGAACCAGGCACCGTGTCCACCGAACGACGTGGCGCTCCACTTGCGTTGCGAGGAGAACGGCACGGTGTCCTGCGGGGCCCATGCGTCGTCCGCGACAGGAAGGGAACGTTCGATGGCCTCGATCGTGGCGTTGCGGGCAGCCCCGACCCGAGTGAATGCATGCAACGCCCGATGGACATCCGCATCTTCCGCGGTGGTCTCGCTGATGCGATCCAGAACGAGGTCGCCGGTGGTAAGTGTGCCGGTCTTGTCCACGCAGAGAATGTCGACGCGGGCCAATCCCTCGACCGCCGGCAGTTCCTGCACGACGACGTTGTCGCGAGCGAGCCGGATAACCGCCACCGCCAACGCCATACTCACCAACAGCACGAGTCCCTGGGGGACAAGTGCCACTACACCGGCGACCGCCCAGACGAGTCCTTCTTGCCAGGACGAGCTCGAGTTCAGCTGGCTGAGGAGCAGGATCAGCGACAGTGGGGGCAGGATCCAACCGATCACCCGAAGTAGTCGGTTGATGCCAACCCGCAGTTCGGACTCGGTCAGCGCGAATTCCTTGGCTTCGGCCATCAGTTGATGGGCCCAGCTGGCCTCACCGACTTTGGTCGCCTCGACTACCGCATCCCCGGCGATGACGTAGCTGCCGCTGAAGACCTCGTCACCCACCGCTTTGGGCACCGGGCGGGATTCTCCGGTCAACGCTGATTCGTCGACCTCGACCGCGGCGGTTTCGCGCACGAGTCCATCGACGGGGACCTGGTCGCCGGGCTTCAGCAGGATCACGTCGCCCTGCACCAGATCATCGGGATTCAGAGTCTGAGTTGTTCCATCGCGCCGAGTTGCGATCTCCGGAATCAGGAGGACCTGCACCCGTTCAAGGCTGCGCTTGGCGCGAATCTCCTGCACGATGCCGATCGTCGAGTTGGCGACCATGACCAGGCCGAACACGGCGTCGATCGGATCTCCGAACAGGAGCACGACAACAACGAGCGAGGTGATGATCGCGTTGAAGCGGGTGAAGACGTTGGCGTGAAGAATGCCGGCGATGGAACGGCCGGTTTGTTGATCGACCGCGTTGCCGAGCCCGGCTTCGCGTCGCTGATTCGCTTCGGCAGTGGTCAGGCCGGACGCGTCCGTCGGCAATGTCGCCGACGCATCTGGGGTCATCCCGGGACGATAGCGGTTGCGCCCGTGGCCCGCGAAAGAAGTTTCTGGGTCTTCGACCCGAGCACGTTGCGGGTCAGCGGATCGGCGTGGCCCCGGCCGATGACAACGAGGTCGGTGTGCACCCCTCGGCTCGAGAGTTGCTCGATCGTGCCACCACGCACGACTCGTGTTCGCATGAAGACGTCCGGATTGTCGGGCTGGAGCTCTTCCATTCGGGCCTCCAGCTCGGACTCGGCCCATTCGTCAGGCAACGAGCCGCCGAAGTACGACGCCAACATGTCGGTCGCCGAGTCGATCGGAAACACCGGCCGTCGACTCACGACGTGCATGAGCTCGAGCGGCAGATCCACGGTCGCGGCGTACTTCGCCGCCCATTCCGCGGCAGCATCGCTCGAACTGCCGTAGCCCACGCCGGCGAGGACGAAGGGGTTCTCCGGTTCGTCAAACCCGCCGCGGACGACGACGACCGGGATCGGAGATTCTCGAAGCAACTTCCGGGCAACCCGGCCGACAGGCTTCGACGTCCGTCGGTGACCGTGGGCGCCGAGCACAATGGCCGTCGCATCCACAGAAGCTGCCTTGCGAAGTAGCGCGTTCGCGGGGTCATCGTCGACGACATCGCGCAAGCAGATGGCGGAGGAGTCGTCCGTAGGCGCAGCCCAGATATCCGCGAGATCCCGCTCGGCTTGTTGACGACGGGGAACCCAGTCGGATTGTGTCGCGGCGAGCGCCAGCTCGGTTGCCGGGGAGAACGCATGAACGAGATGCAGGGTGGCGTCCTCAGGGATACGAGCCAGAAGCCACGTCAAGGAGGCTTCGGAGTCAGGCGAGCCATCCAGGCCGACCACAACGTTTCGAAGGGGGCACATACATCCAGCGTGCTTACATTCGCTCCGGGTCTGTAGTGACAAAGGTCCCCGCATCGTGCTCCCGAGGAGAGGCGGGGACGTTCGTCCCTGTGCCAACGGCCTATGATTCGACAAGGTGGGGGACAGAAGGAGCAATGTATGGCGTACGCCGACGAACGAACCGGACTGGAAATCATCACCCTCTCGGAGTGTGTGCGTCATCTTCAGGGCGCCGAAATTGCGCGCGTGGCCTATGTGGTCGATGGCGCGGTGCAGATGTATCCCGTGAACTACGCGTGGGATGGAGAGGCGATGATCTTTCGCTGCGAGCCGGAGAGCCATATGGCCCGCGCCGCCGGTCGGGAGTTCGTTGCCGAAATCGATGGTATTGATTCCCGAAACCACCAGGGCTGGAGCGTGATTGCGCGTGGCCGCGCGGACATTGTCGATCCGGACAAGACGCCGCAACTCGCCCAACGATTGACCACGCTCGCGTTGTACCCGTGGGCCAACGGCACCAGAGATGTTTGGCTCCGGATGATTCCGGCGCCACTGACGGGACGCCGGGTCACGCGGGCGCCCAGAGAATAGGAGACCTCACCATGTCGGAAACTCATGCTGGCGCAAGAATTCTTGTACCGCTGGACGGCTCGCACGTCGTCCGCGCGGCGCTTGGGCCCGCAGCCGAATTGGCCGCCGCCGGAGACGGTGAACTCGTACTCGGTATCGTCGTGAATCCACCCTTCGAACGGGCGGTTGCTGACTACGTACGCAACGAGCACACCACCCCGGAGACGGCGGCGACAACGTACCTGCACCAAGTGGAGAGCGATCTCCTCGGTGAACTCGATGATGTGACGATCCGCCAGGAAGTCCGGACGGGAGATGACCCGGTGGCGGGGATCCTTGACATGGCGGATGCGGTGGATGCGACCATGATCGCCATGACCTCCCACGGGTACTCCGGCTTCAAGAAACTGATGCTCGGCAGTGTGACGCAGGAGATTCTGCATCGGTCGAACGTTCCCGTACTGCTGGTGCCGATCAGCGAGTTCCCAGAAGACGCCTGAGCGTCTCAGACAAGGATTCGTTCCCCCATACGGGGTTGCACCGCAAACAACCCCGCCGCGTCCGCAGCGGCTGCGAGGCTGGCTGACGCGTCTTCCTCGCCGTGCACCGTGAACACGGTGTGATCGGACGTCGGTCCGGATTGAAGCCAGTTCACCAGCTCGTTCTGGTCGGCGTGGGCCGACAGCCCGATCTCGTGCACGCTGGCGCGGACCGGATGATACGAGCCAAAGAACTTGAGGCTCTGCGCCCCATCGGCGAGCGCGCGACCTCGTGTCCCCGGGGCCTGGAATCCGACGAGGATCACCGAATTGCGCGAAGAGCCGAGACGGCTGGCGAGGTGATGCAGAATGCGGCCACCGGTGGCCATCCCCGACGCACTGATGATGATCAGCGGGCCCCGCATCCGGTTCAGCGCCTTTGAGTCCTCGACGGTTCGTGACTCCCGGACTTCCAGCGGTTCGAACATCAGCTCTTTGCTGACCGAATCGCGGAGGTCGCCGGCGCCCGACCGAGCGGCCTCCCGATACACGGCGAGCGCAGCGCTGGCCATTGGACTGTCCAGGTACACGGGGACCCGCGGTATACGTCCGGAGCGTTGTAGCTGGGCAAGGTGCCAGAGCACGATCTCCGTGCGGTCCACTGCGAACGCCGGGATCAGCACGACGCCACCACGCGAGATCGTGTCTTCGACGTAGTCGCCCAATCGGGCGGTCACATCGAGATCTGGACGGGGCCGGTTTCCGTAGGTCGACTCGCAAAGAACGACGTCGCACTCGGGCAGGGGTTCGGCCGGTAGCAGGAGCGGATGGTCGCCTGGGCCGAGATCCCCGCTTACGACCACTCGTTTGCCGTCGTCGAATTCGGCGAGGACCGACGCCGAGCCGAGGATGTGGCCGGCCCGACGGAATGAACATTGAATACCCGGCGCGGCTTCAAAGGGCTCGCCGAACTCGTGGTTTTGGAATTGCGGAAGCATTTTGCGAGCATCGGCCTCGGTGTACAGAGGCAACGCCGGATGGTGTTTCGAGTAGCCGCGTTTGTTGGCGAACTTGGCCTCTTCCTCATGGATATGGCCGCTGTCCGGGAGGATGATGCGGGCGAGGTTCACCGTGTTGGTTGTCGCATGGATGGGACCCGAGAAGCCGGTTCCAACGAGTCGAGGGGTGTAGCCGATGTGGTCGACGTGGGCATGGGTGACCACGACGCTGTCGAGCGACTCGAGATCGAGTGGCAACACATCCCAGTTGCGTTTGCGGAGGTCCTTTGGGCCTTGATACAGCCCACAATCGACGAGCACCGAGCCGGTCTCGGACTCCAGCAGGAACTTGCTACCGGTCACCGACCCCACAGCACCGAGAAAGGTGACGGCCGCCATCAGTTCGCCCCCTCGTCAGTTCGGGCATCAGCGAGGACAATGATCGTACGCACGAAGACGACCGTAGCCGCCGTGATGAGGATGAGGGCGAGCCAGTCCACCGCAGCGATCGGGTTGGTTTCGAACAGTTCGTTGCCGATGCTCGTGTAGATCACGCCCAGCTGCAGAAGGACGGAGACCGCAACCGCGCCGATGAGAAACCGGTTGCCGCCCCAGCGGATTCGCCAACCGGTTGTTCCTTCGGAACGGATGTTGAACATGTGCGGCATTTGTACGAGAACCAGAGCCGTGAAGAGCAACGTGCGGGACTCCTCGAACTCAAGGTCTCGGAGGACGTAGCCGTACACGAAGGCCGCCAGGGCCCCCGTGGCGAGGACGGCGCCCTGCCAGATCAGCCGACCCTGCCGGGCTCGGCCGAGGATGTGATGGCCCTTGCGCGGCGGGCGCGTCATGACGTCGTCCCGCGGCGAGTCGGCACCGAGGGCCAGCGCGGGCAGTCCGTCCGTTACCAGGTTGATCCAGAGCAGTTGCGTTGCGAGGAGGGGCTCGCCGAGCGCCCCAAAGAGCAGGAAGCCGATGAGCATGACGAAGACCTCGGACACGTTGGCCGACAGCAGGAAGTACACGACCCTCGTCAGGTTGTCGAAGATGCCGCGGCCGTGTTTGACCGCAGCGACGATCGTCGAGAAGTTGTCGTCGGCCAAGACCATCGCGGATGCTTCTCTCGCGACGGCGGTTCCGCTTCCCATCGACACGCCGATGTCGGCGCTACGAAGTGCGGGCGCATCATTGACGCCGTCACCGGTCATGGCCACGATCGCGTCGCGGTTCTGCCATGCGTGCACGATGGACACCTTGTCGGCGGGGTCGACCCGGGCAAACACCTGGCAGCCATCGATGGCAGCTTCCAACTCTTCGTCCGACATCGATCGCAGCTGATCACCATCGAGAACACCCTCGTCCGAATCGAGGATCCCCAGTTCGGCGCCGATCGTCCGGGCGGTCACACGATGGTCGCCGGTGATCATCACCACCCGGATGCCGCCGTCGCGAGCGATGGCGACGGCGTCCTTGGCCTCCGGGCGAATCTCATCGCTCATGCCAACAATCGCCACGAGCGTGAGCGCGTCCTCGACCGAGCTCAGATCGGCTGGTGCGGTCTCGAGATCCCGATAGGCGAGCGCCAAGGTGCGTAATCCCAATCCTGCCAAATGGTCGGCATCAGCGAGGGCGGCCGACCGTCGGTCATCGGTCAGCGGCTCCGCCCCGTGGGCGGACTCGAACATGGTGCATCGCGGCAGAAGTCGTTCGGGTGCTCCTTTGGCGGCGAGCAGGAGACCGTCGCCGGTGGTCGCATGGAGTGTGGACATCATCTTGCGTGTCGAGTCGAAGGCGAGCTCGTCGACCCGGGGATTGGCGTCGCGCACGGCGGCCACGGATACCAGCACCGGATCGATCGACAACAACAACGCGACCTCCGTCGGGTCGCCGACGAAGTGCTCCTCCACAAGCTGAGCGTCGTTGCAGAGCGCGGCGATGTTGGCGTAGCGCGTGGCCCGCCCGCCGGAGATCCCGGCGACCGAGTCCGCATGGAGATCGGCGAACTCGAGCTTCTGGACGCGGATCTCGTTCTTGGTCAGCGTTCCGGTCTTGTCGCTGCAGATAACGGTTGTCGCGCCAAGAGCCTCGACTGCAGGCAGATGGCGAACGATCGCGTTTTGTTCGGCCATGTCCGAAACACCACGGGAAAGCGTGAGGGTGACCAGCGCCGGCAGGCCCTCCGGAATTGCGGCTACGGCCAGCGCGACGGCGGTCAGGAACATCGTTTCGGCGGCGATGTCCCGGAAGATGCCCAAGCCGAAGATCACGAACGCGATGATGAATGCGGCCACGGCGATCTGTTTGCCGACGCGGTTGAGCTCGACCGTTAGGGGCGTCTGCGGCTGTTCCACATCAAGCAGTTGAGCAATGTTGCCAAACGCGGTCTGATCGCCAATGGCGGCAACAACGGCCGACCCTCGCCCCGCTCCGACCGTCGTGCCGGCGAAGATCATGTTCGCGCGGTCGCCCATTTGGGCGTCGGCGTCGATGGCGTCGGTGTGTTTCCGCACCGGCAGTGACTCTCCGGTTAGTACCGACTCGTTGACTTGGACGTGAATGGCCTCGAGCAGGCGCGCGTCCGCCGCAATCCGGTCGCCGGGTTCGAACAACAGGATGTCTCCGGGGACGACGTCGGCGGCAGGTATCTCTCGATTCACCCCGGAACGATGTACGAGCGCAACCGGGGCCGTCATTGCTTCGAGTGCGGCGAGCGCGTGTTCGGCCCGATTCTCCTGGGTGTAGCCGAGCACGGCGTTGAGTATCACGATGGCGATGATTACCCCCGTATCGACCCATTCCTCCAGGATCAGTCCGCTGATCGTCGCGGCGACGATGAGGACCCAGACGAGTGAGCTGTTGAACTGGTGGGCGAGGAGCTGAAGTCGGGAGACCTGACCCCGTTCGCTCAAGCCGTTTCACCCGTTCAGCGGTTGGTGTCTTGGTCAGATGGACCCGGCTGGCCAGCTCGACGATGGGCAATCGTCCGTTGGATTGGAGCTCCGCCAGGATGCGTAGGTCGATTGAATCGAGTTCTTTCATCATTTAGGTTTTATTCCTATAAATTTGAGTAAACCAGGTGAATAGTCTGGTTATTAGTGAATTATAGAGCCAGTGACTAGCCATTATGGCTAAAATATTAGTCGGAAGGTGACCTTAACGCCTTGATTGCTGTTATGAGGCCTGACAATCTGAACTGGGCAATACATAATGCCCGGAACCTTCCTTCAGTTTGGCTGTTGTGAGGGCAATTATGGGAGGAACGACCATGACCGACACGTACATCGTCGGCTTTGACGGCACGGCGCAATCACGCCGCGCGGTTGACTACGCGGCTGCCCGAGCCGGACAATCGGGTGCGAAAGTGTGTGTTGTGCTGGTGATCGAATGGTCACCCTACGGCTTTCACACTCCTGAAGAACTGGCTGAACGGCACAAGCGGAGGGAAGAAGAACTCGACCGCGCGGGGGCCACGGTTCAGCCTGTGGTGGATGAATTGAAAAAGGCGGGTGTGGACGCCTCTCATGAAGTTCGTCACGGCAATGCGGCCGACCTCTTGTGTCAAATCTCTAAGGAGAAGGATGCAACGCAAATCATCAT
>SHLQ01000312.1 GCA_004282895.1 Acidimicrobiales bacterium | reverse complement strand
CGTTGTTGCCCTACGGCATCCAGAAGCGAGTCGAGCTTGGTCGCGCATTGGCGATGGACCCTGAGCTTCTGCTTCTCGATGAGCCCGTGGCCGGCATGAACCTCGAAGAGACCGAGGACATGGCTCGGTTCATCCTCGACATTCGCCGCGAGCTCGGTATCGCCATGATCATGGTCGAACACGACATGGGTCTTGTCATGGACATCGCCGATCGCATCCTGGTGCTCGACTTCGGTCAGAAGATCGCCGAAGGTCTTCCCGATGAGATCCAAAAGAACCCGGACGTCATCGCCGCCTACCTCGGCGGCGAACTCGCCAACTGAGCGGTTTCCTTCTCGGCACTTCCGGCCGAGATCCGCGGAAACCTACATGGGTCTCCGCCGCAGGCTCCGACCCCTCAACGGCGGAGCCGGCGTTCATGCGTATACAGACACATGGGAGTTCCCACGATCATCGGTGTATACGCATTGACAGCGCCTCAGGCGAAGGAGGGGCCGTAGGCTGCGCCGTAGGCCCATGTCGACAGTGTGGGAACGTCGGGCGGAAGTCCCGACATGTAGAAGTCCCGACGTTTTACGGTAGGACGTACGTGACCGTGGCGTGGGCTACGGGGCGGTCGGGGTCGCCGTCGATGTGCATGGTGACGTCGCCGTAGAACAGCTTCTTGCCGCGTTTGACCTGGCGGCCGATGCCGATCACGTCGCCGCCGATTGCTGGCCGTAGGAACGTGATGTGGAGGTCCCAGGTCACGGCCATGGGCGTGATGCCTTCGCTCACGAACACCATGAGCCAACCGCACAGGTCCGCCACGGTGAACAAGGTCGGTCCGGCGATGTATCCGCCCGGTCGAAGCATCGACTCGTCGTACTTCCAGCGCACCGTGATCTCGGTGCCGTTAATCTCCTCGACCGCCACCCGACCCGACCTCGTGAACTCGCCCACGCCAGCGAGGTATTCGTTGACTTCATCAACCGTGATCTTTGATTCCGTCATGTCGGCTTCCGATCGGTGGCGCCCCGGGTTCGGCCTCGGAACTGGGCGATTGCGCCGTCCGAGCCGGCCTTGGTGATGACACAGTCCACCAACGTCGACCGACCCCATCGTTCGCGCACGGTTGCGGTTGCGGTCAGCTCGTCGCCGGCGAATACCGGGCGCAGGTAATCGATCTCGGCGTGGGCGGCGAAGTGTGTGCCGTCGCCCGAGTTTGTGATGTAGTCCATCGTCGTGTCTGCAAGCAGGAACAGGACGCCGCCGTGGCATACACCGTGGCTGTTGGCCGTCTCATCGGTTGCCGTCATGGTGGCGACGACTCGTTGGTCGGAGACCTCCGCCAACTCGATGCCGAGCTGTTCTATGGCTGGGTCACGTTTCGTGGGCACGACCCTGAATCTAGTGGAAGGCGCCGGCCGCATTAGGGGAACGTTTACGCTGTCCGCATGTACATCAACGGTGAATGGGTCGACGCAGTTTCCGGAGCGACTTTCGGTGTCACGAATCCGGCGACGGGCGAGTCGCTCGGGGAGGTTCCCGCCGGTGCCGCGGAGGATGCGGAGCGCGCAGTCGAGGCCGCCGATGCAGCCTTCGCGTCATGGTCAGCTACGACGGTCTACGAGCGTGCCGATCTGTTGATGGCCACGTGGAACCTCATGCGCGAGCGGGCCAACGAGTTGGCGGAGCTCATGACCGCCGAGCAGGGGAAACCGCTGCGGGCTTCAAAGGCCGAGGTCAATTACGGGGCGGATTTCCTG
>SHLQ01000194.1 GCA_004282895.1 Acidimicrobiales bacterium | reverse complement strand
CAGTTGATCTCCTTGCCGGTCAGTTCGCTGAGGTGTGTCGCGAGGCGCTCACCCCAGGTTGCGAAGTGGGTGAAGATCAACATCTTCTCATCGGCGGCGAACACCGACTCCATGATTTCGATGAGGCGGGCGAGTTTGCCCGATCGCCCGTCGAGTGCCTCTCCGTCTTCTTCGTAGTTGACCGGATGGTTGCAGATCTGCTTCAACGCGGTGATGGCCGCCAGCACGGCGCCCTTGCGTTCGGGCGATCCCGGATCGCTGGCCGTGGTGTCGACCATGAGGCTGTCGATAACCGCTTGATACAGGCCGATCTGTTCGGGCGTCATCATGCAGTGATCGAGTTCGTCGATCCGATCGGGCAGCTCGGCTGCGATTTCGGGCTCGGCTTTCGTGCGACGGTAAACCAGTACGCCGTTGAGTGCTTTGAGCGCTTCTTCACCGGCAGCCTTCTTGCCGCCGCCGTTGCCCTTTGTGTCCGGTGTGAGTGATGCGATGAACGGGGCGCGGCCGCCGACGAGGCCGGGGTTGGCCCAGTCCATGATCGACCACAGGTCGCCGAGTCCGTTCTCGATGGGGGTACCCGTGAGTGCAACTCGCGTATGGGCGTTGAGCCGACGTAACTGCTGCGACGTTTCGGCGGCAGGGTTCTTGATCGCCTGCGCTTCGTCGATCGCGATCTTGCCCCAGGAGACCTTGGCGAGCTCGTCCATGTCTCGGACTGCCGTGCCGTAGGTGGTGATGATCACGTCGAACTTCTCGATGACCCTCGTGAGCTTGGCGCCACTGGCTCGCGATGGCCCGTGATGCACGTGCACCTTGAGGTCGGGAACGAACGAAGCCGCTTCGGCCGCCCAGTTGCCCACAACCGCCGGCGGAGCGATGACGAGGCCCGGGCCGTGTTCGGTGGAGGCAGCGAATGCCGCCAAGGTGGTTGGCGTCTTTCCGAGGCCCATGTCGAGCGCGAGGCAGCCACCGAGTCCTGCACCGTCGAGGAAATTGAGCCACGCCAGTGCATCGGCCTGGTACGTCCGGAGGGTCCCGACGAATCCGTCTGGGCTGTCGTCGGGGTGTTCGGGTAGCTCCTCGATTCCGCGGAAGAGGTTTGCCGCCCAACTGTTGCCGCCGAGACTGATGCCGCCGTCGAGTGGGTTGCCCTCGAGTCCAAGTGCCTGACGCAACATGTCGGCGCCCGACATCTGCTTCTGATCGGCCCGGTCGGCGAGTGCCGCTGCCGCCGCGTCGAGATCGACCCGGTCGATTTCGACCCATTGCCCGTGAGACCGGACGAGGGGTCGAGCCTCCTCGGCCAGCCGTGAGATGTCGGCGGCGGTGAGTTCAACATCGTCGAACATGACCGACCAGCTGACGTTGGCCAACTGCTGGGCACCGACGACGGATTCATGATCTTCCTCGGCGGTGAGGCGAAGAGAAGCCGTGGCTTTCTTCGTAGCCAGCTTCGGAACACGCATCTCGAATCCGGCTTGGGCCAGCTTCTGACCGTCCTCGCTCATGAGCCGCCAGGCTTCGTCCTGGGAGAGGATCACTTCGCCGCGCCGTTTGCCGCCGGGTCGAAGCAGCGCGGGGAAGATGCGCTCGAGGCGTTTCCGCTGTTCGCGGATGATGCGGCCCCGGGTCTTCGAGTGGGCGTTCTCTGCGATTTCGATCGGTTCGATGCCCTTGCCCCGTTCAGCCGGTGCCAGCACCTGGGCAAACCACCCGTCGCTTTCGTCGGGCGGGTCGAGCTGCACAATGAGGTGCACCTTTGAGACCCCGGTGACGGGATTGGCCCAGTCCTTGAGCTTCGCCCCCACGTCGGAGGCAATTCCCTTCGGCGCCGAGAAGGGGGTGCCGTCGAGGTGGGCGATGATTGCCTCGCCCACGTCGTTGCGGCCACGAATCGATGGCGGTGACGCCGGCACCTCAACCATCGACGCGGCGCTCGAGACGATGGTGTGGACGACATCGGCCAACAGCGCGTTCGCGAACGCTTTGCGATCCTGTTCGGATTGTCCGACCATCGCCGCGCCGGGCGCACAGTTCGCGAGCGTCGTTATCGTCTCATCGTCGACCAGTGCCGGTACCCAACGGACGGTGTGTGGTGTCGCGCTGCCCTTGCCCTGATTGCGGCCACGGGCGGCCGCCAGGCGGAACACATATCGGCCCTGGGCGACGTGTTCGACCGCGGTTGCCGCGACAAGACCCATCCACCGGACGCTCGGCCCGAGCCGGTCGTCATTGTGGTTGCGGGCCTGGGCACAGAGCCATCCGAGTGCACTCGCCATCGGCGCAACCACAGTTTCGGTTTGGCCCTCGTTTGGAATCTTGATCGTTTCGCCCGGTTCCCAATCGATGGCTCCGCCGTCGGCGTTGCCAAGTCGTTCGATGATTTCCTTGTGGCCGACCATCTCCGCGTTTTGGCCGCCGGCCCAGGCGACGAGGTGGCCGCCCTTCCAGGACAGTTGCAGGCGGGTGACACCGGGCTCCGTCGGTTTCTGGTTGTTCTGCTGGCGCCGAGGGGGTGGTGGAGCCAATTCGGCTTCGGTGGGAGGGCCAGCCAACGCCGTGATGGCGTCGTCGATGCGGAAGCACTCCTCGTCGAGGTCGTTGAGCACATTGACCCGCATCGGACCCCGGACGTTGTGGCGCGCGTTCTCGAGCGCCGCGTCGGCGACGTCCAGCAGGCGCCAGAGGCTGGCAAGCCATGCGTCCTTGTCGGATTCGAGAAGGGTGGTCTGTTCGGGTGTGGCCAGACCATCGATATGGGCCTGGGCTGCCGCGTCGAGCACCTCTTCGCGTTGCAGTTGCGTTGTAGTAGTGACGGCCTTCTCCAGGTCAGTCGTTGATGTGTGCCGAATACGCTGTCGGGCGAATCCGGGCGGGCACGAGGTGAATCTCGCTCCCTGTGGTGAGGTGCTTCCGCTCCTCACCGCCGTCAAGTTGGTGCTTTCGGGCTACCAACCGGACACTGTCATGATAGTCGGCACCGCGCCGAAAAGTGTTATGGCAATCGCCCACGGCGGTTTTTCGCCGACTACATGACACCGGCAGCGAGCGCCGGCTCCCGGTAGGCGGCCGCAAGAGTCTCCACGGTTTCGTGCGCGTTCAGGCCCGACGGATTGGGTACGACCCACAGTTCACGACCTTCGAAGTCCTGCGGTTGTTTGCCCATGACCGCCTTGGGCTCCTTGAAGGCGGAGCGATACGCAGTGATTCCAGCCACGGCGACCACGGCGGGCTGATGATGTCTAACGAACTCGTGCAGCAGTTCGCCTCCCTCCCGCAGTTCCTCCGTTGTGAGCTCGGAGGCCTTGGCGGTCGCCCGATGAGCGATGTTGGTGATGCCAATTCCCCGATCGAGCAGATGAGCCCGGTCTTCGTCGCTCATGCCGGCGCTGCGGTCGATCGTCCGCTCGATGATGCCACCAAGGGTGAGAGAGGGATAGAAGCGGTTGCCGGGGTGGGCGAAGTGGGTCTGCGTGGCCGCCGTCCAGAGCCCCGGATTGATTCCGACGAAGAGCAGCTTCAGGCCGGGGGCGACCAGGTCGGGAACCGTCGCATCCTGAAAGGACAACAATTCGTCGCGCGTGAATCCCATGGGCGTCGACGGTAGTCGCGTAGAAAACGCAAAACCCCAGGGGCCCCTCCCAGATTGAGAGGGGCCCCCGGGTCTATCAGGTGCGGATTGCACCTATGCCGTTTCGAGTGTTGTCAGCTATCACTTCCGACCAGATCCGTGGGGACGAAGTCGGGGACGTCGATCATGTCGTCGTCCACCATGGTTTCGTCCTTCGACCGTGCCACCCAGATGGCGCCGGCGCCCATGAAGATGAAGGTCAGTCCCAATCCGGCGAACAGGCCAGAGAGAGCGAGACCCATCTGCAGGGTCGAGTGCGTCACCGTGCCGACGCCGAGCTCACCGACAAGGCCGTGGACGGTGCCCGTCCATGCCTGGCCACGAGCTGGGCCTTCGAGTGGGTGCATCCGATCGAAGTCAGTCCAGTACTTACCGTCGACTTCGAAGGTGTAGGTGCCAGCCTCAAAGAATTCGCCGTTGTATTCGACGCCCGGCTCTGGCACGACCACGTCCTGCGTGCCATGGATCACATGGAATGTGATCACGGCCATCTGGTACATGTACTCGCTGCCGGTATTGACGAGCGGATCGTTCGGATCCAGATCCGACATCACGACCGGGTACTGCCATTCTTCGGTCAGCATGGTCATGATTTCATCAGCTGTCTCGACCGATCCCCGGTCGATCAGCTGGCCGTCTTCGTTGTAGTTCAGCGTCACGTTCTGGGTTTCGCTGAATGCATGTAGTGAGTCGTAGCCGTCCTGTACCTGGCTGTAGGCGACACCGCCTGCAACTCCGAATACAAGACCGATCACTAGCAACGCATATCCAATGATTGTGAGTCGTCCTCGCATAATATTGCTCCTTCTAGACCTTGTGAATAGTTTCACAAGGTCCATTATGGGGGCCTCCAAATCGTTCAATAGGGAACTAAGTCCCTGTTGCGCGGTGCTGTGACCAAAGTCCCTATTGGAAGGTGATGATGACCGGAAGTGGGTCGGCGTTCCACACCTGATCCGGGCGGGCGACGGGCCGGTCTTCGTCATAGAAGTTCTTCCACCCCCACCACAGTTTCTGGTCGGTGGTGATCTCCTGACCGGTTACGTTTCGATACGTCTGGAACTTGGCGGCGAGGCCGCCCTGCCCGTCGACATGGATCACAGTCGCGAGTTCAGGCGGTGTATTGATGTCTTCGCGGTCGGGAACCATGCTCCGGAGGAATTGGTGGATCACAAACGGCTTCTGCGGGAGTGTCTCTTCGTGGACGAGCTCGACCAGCCAGTCCGACACGGCATTTACCTCGTCGGCCGACACGGAGCCGATGCGCTGCAGCGGAAGGGCGTTGGGGCCGATGCGCCACTCCGGGTCGAGTGCCAAGCCGACGTTCGGTAGCCGCAGGAACTCCTCATACCGTTTGGCCTGGTCGAGGAAGTTGGCCCGGCCCGGCTGCAGATCGATGATGACAAAGCCGCCGGCCTCGGTGACGACATCGATCCACGGCGCAATCTTGTCGGAGGCCAACGCGAGCGAGTAGTCGCCGTCCCGACCCGGTGAACTGTCGGCAACAGTGGCGATGATCTCGAACGTGGGGATGACATTGCGCTGATCGGGCGTCTTGTATCTCTCGATAATGGGAGCCATCCGCTCGAGTGTCTTGACGGCGTTCTGTTCACCCAAGACACCCAGTCGAGAGGTCACGGGGCTCCCGTAGAACGCGACCAAGCGTCGACCGGGGAACAACTCGGTTCCACCGCCGGGGAGCTCGGTGCCGGCGATCGCCAGGTCGAGCCGCCAGCGATCGGTGGCGGTCGCGTCGGATGGCAGCACGAGCTCCGCACCACGAGCATGAGCATCCGCGATCTTCTGAACGGAGTCGACGTCCTCGAGGTCACCGACAAGAAGGTCACCACCCGCGGCTCGGATGAACGGCAACACCAACAGGTTCGCGGACATGTCGGCGCCGGTGAGGTACATCGTTTCGGCCAGCTCGCCCTTCCGCTGCGTCAGGCGTTGGAAGTCCTCTCCATGTAGCCGTTGCTGAGCCGGTGTGATGAGTCGGAGCCCCCGGGGGAAGACAACACTCGACGGAAGTTTGGCTTGCTCACCTTCGTTCAAGGACCCGTAGACCCGAACCCG
>SHLQ01000193.1 GCA_004282895.1 Acidimicrobiales bacterium | reverse complement strand
GATGTTCACGTCGGACATCGCGCTGATCAAGGACCCGATCTACCTCGAGATCTCGAAGCGCTTCTACGAGAATCCGGATGAGTTCGAAGACGCCTTCGCGCGTGCCTGGTACAAGCTGACGCACAGAGACATGGGTCCCGTCGTGCGGTTGCTCGGCCCCGACGTCGCAGCGGTCCAGTTGTGGCAGGATCCCGTACCCGCCGTCGACCACGTTCTGATAGACGATCGCGATGTCGAGACCCTCAAGGCCGAGATCCTCGGCTCGGGCGTCTCCGTCTCCCGGTTGGTTTCCACTGCCTGGGCGTCGGCATCGACGTTCCGCACGAGTGATAAACGCGGGGGCGCCAACGGGGCGCGCGTCCGACTCGCGCCGCAGAAAGACTGGGAGGTCAACGAACCGGAAGAGTTGGCGCGGGTGCTCGCGACGCTCGAGCGGATCCGGTCGAACTTCAACCGCTCGCAGTCCGGCGAAAAGAAGGTGTCTCTGGCGGACCTGATCGTTCTTGGCGGGTGCGCGGCCGTCGAGGCCGCGGCCGAGAAGGCCGGAGTCGACGTGACGGTGCCGTTCACGCCGGGCCGCACGGACGCGTCGCAGGAGATGACCGACGCCGCGTCCTTTGCCGTGCTCCGTCCGATGACCGACGGCTTCCGCAACTACGTCGCTGAGGAGCACTATCGGCGGCCCGAGGTCGAGCTCGTCGATCGCGCGAATCAGCTCATGCTCACCGCTCCCGAGATGACCGTCCTCGTCGGCGGAATGCGTGTGCTGGGCGCCAACTTCGAGGACTCGACGCATGGTGTCTTCGCGGAACAAACGGGCGCGCTGACCAACGCCTTCTTCGTGAACCTGCTGGACATGGGCACGGAGTGGAAGGAGTCTTCAGGAGGCGGCTACCTCTACGACGGGTACGACCGCGAGACAGGCGAGCTGAAGTGGACCGCGTCGTCGGTGGATCTCGTCTTCGGTTCGAATTCACAGCTCCGAGCGATCGCCGAGGTCTACGCCAGCGACGATGCGCATCGGAAGTTCGTCGACGACTTCGTGGCGGCGTGGGACAAGGTGATGAACCTCGATCGCTTCGACCACGCCGGCGAACAGAAAGCGGTGACCCACCGTCCGCCAACCACCGACACGCTCGAGCCGTACGAGTGCGGCGACGTGACGCGCCTGCACACGGTGAACGACATCTTCCTCGCCAGCCAGCCGGGCGTCGAGGACTTCAAGCAGGCCCGAATGGGCGGTATGCGCACGGTCATCAATAGCCGTCACGCCACCGAGAACGAGGACTTCGATGAGCGCCAGGTCGTGACGTCACTCGGAATGACGTATCACAACCCGGCTTGGAACGGGCCACAGGAGCTCACCGACGCGATCATCCATCAGACACGCGAGTTGTTGCGGACTGTCGAACGGCCGATCCTGCTTCACTGCTCGTCGGCGAATCGCACCGGCGCTCTCTGGCTCGCCTACAGCGTTCTCGATCGTGGTCTTTCCTGGGACCAGGCGCTCGCTGAGGCCAAGACCGTCGGCCTCCGCTCCCCGGACTATGAGCGGATCGTCGAGGAGTACGTGACACGTCAACAGCGTGCGTCATCTTCGAGCAGCAGCTCCGCTCTCGACCCAAGGACCGAGGAGGCCCTTCGCGCGGCACTCGACGACGAGCGCCGGGCCCAGGCGTTCTATCAGGCCGTCATGGATCGGTTCGGCAACCGGCGCCCGTTCTCGAGGATCATCGGAGCCGAGCGCCGACACGAGGCGCGTTTGATTCCGCTCTTGGAGAAGTACCGGGTGCCGGTTCCGGCCAACGAGTGGTCCGCGCGCGACGTGGACGTGCCCGGGACGTTCAGCGAAGCGTGTCGTCGCGCCGTCGAGTTCGAGCAGGAGAATGTGGCGATGTACGACGACTTCCTCTCGTTCATAGCAGAAGAGGACATCCGCACGGCGATGTCGCTGTTACGCCGGGCATCTCAGGAGCGTCACCTTCCGGCTTTTCAGCGATGGGCGGACCGATGATCGCCGCGTCGAGTCGCGACGGACGCAACCCAAGGAGTGGCACACGATGTGGAAGAAACTACAACGACCTCTCACGATCCTGTTCGGCGTTCTCGTCGTTGCGTTCGTCGCGATTCAGTTCGTACCCGTCGATCGGTCCAACCCTCCGGTCACGATGGACGTCGTCGCGCCAGCGGAGGTGAGATCGGTCCTTCGCCAGTCCTGCTACGACTGCCACTCCAACGAGTCGAACTGGCCGTGGTACAGCTACGTGGCGCCCGTGTCATGGCTGGTCGCCAAGGATGTACGCGAGGGGCGCGAGCATCTGAACTTCTCGACTTGGGATCGGTACACCACTGACGAGAGATCGGAGTTTGTAGCGGAAGCTTATGAAGAGGCAGTGGAGGGCGAGATGCCGCTGCCCATCTATCTCACGATGCATAACGACGCGCGGCTTAGCCGGGAGGACCGGCAAGTCCTGCATGACTGGGCTCAGGGGACTACGAGCGACCGCAGCGCCCACGTGAGGGGCGTCGCCGAGCGCCGGGACGCGGACTAAGACATGAGGCTTGTGCGCGATCAGCAACGACCCGCCGAATCAACTGACGCGCTGCACGCGGGCGAACGAGGATGGGGGAAGGGCACTTCGGATGCGGAGGAAATCCTCTTCCTGCGAGGGCCGCACCGCCGAGGGTTCGAGCTCGCCCGCGCTCTGCGCATTTTCTCCGAATGCGTGCGCGGCTTCCGCAAGCTGCATTTCGTCGGACCGTGCGTGACCGTCTTCGGCTCCGCCCGATTCGGCGAGGACAGCGAATACTACAGAATGGCTCGCGCCGCCGGGGCACGATTGGCCTCGGCCGGGTTTACCGTGATGACCGGTGGCGGCCCCGGCATCATGGAAGCCGCGAATCGAGGAGCGAAGGAGGTTGGTGGTCGATCACTCGGCTGCAACATCCGGCTGCCCGAAGAACAGCACCCGAATCAGTACCTCGACAGTTGGATCACCTTCCGCTACTTCTTCGTGCGCAAGCTGATGCTCGTGAAATACTCGTATGCGTTCGTCGCCATGCCCGGCGGGTTTGGCACGCTTGACGAGATCTTCGAGACAATGACGCTCATTCAGACCGGCAAGATCAGTCAGTTCCCGGTCGTACTCGTCGGCACCGATTACTGGGCGCCTCTCCTCGCATTCCTGCGAGAACGGCTGCTCGTGAGTGGCGCGATCGCTTCCGATGACCTGGATCAACTCGTTGTGACTGATGATGTGGACGAAGCTGCTTCCGTCATCGCCGAGCATAGCATGAGTCAGTTCGGTCTGACGCACGGCCCGCGTCTGCGCCGGTGGCGTCTGTTCGGAGAGTGAAGACGATGGACACGGCGGTCGCACTGGTCCAGGCATACCTGCATGTGAACGGCTACTTCACCGTCGCCGAGTACCCCGTGCTGGAAGCGATGAATCGAGACAACTACCGAACGCTGACGGACATCGACCTGTTGGCGTATCGTCTGCCGCACGCAGGAGGACTTGTCCCTGCGAAGCAGCGAGGGGCGAAGCAGCCGGTCGCCGCACATCTGACCGATCCTATCCTGGGAGTCTCGGAAGGTGGCCCGGATCTGCTCATTGCCGAAGTGAAGGAAGGCCGAGCAGTCCTCAACCAAGGGGCTCGTAGCCCAGGAGTGCTCAAGTCGGTGCTGGTGCGGTTCGGGTGCTGCCGCCTCGCGGATCTGGACGACATCGTCGCACCACTCATGCACCGCGGCCACGTGCGGACCAAATCCGGCTCCACGATTCGCCTTGTTGCCTTCGGCTCGGCCGTGACAGATCAATCGGGCGGGTATCTTGCCGTCCCGCTGGACCATGTCGTTGGATTCCTCCAGACGCACCTTCAATCGCATTGGAGCTATCTGCGCCAGGCCCAGATAAAGGATGCGGCATTCGGCTTCCTGGTTGCCCTCGAGAAGGCGCGACGAGCTGGGATGCACGGTGCCGTCGACCAAGTCCAACTGCGGGCTCATTCATCGGATAGCGAGGTGAGGGCATGACGCGGTGGCTCCGGCTCATCCTGTTCGGCGCGATTCTCGTTGCTGGCATTGGCTACCTGCTCTACGCACGGTGGTTCCGTCCGATTCCGGTGAGCGGCTTTGAAGTGAACGACGGCACTCTCGTCGTTGAGATGATGGGAACCGGAACCGTCGAAGCCCGCACGTCCACAGTGGTGTCCGCCAAGATTCACGGCCGACTCCTCGAGCTTGACGCCGACCAGGGTGATCACGTCGATTCGGGACAGATCGTCGCGCGACTCGATGACAGCGATCTTGCCCGGCAGGTAGAGATCGCGCAGGCCAATGTAGAAGCAGCCGAGGCAGGACTGGATCGGTTGCGGGCCGATCGGACCAGGGCTGAGGCAGTCTTGCGCCGGGCCCGACGCGAAGACGAAAGGATCCGCGCTGCGTTCGATCAGGGCGCAGCAACCGACACCGAGATCGACAAGTCTGCGGAGCAGGTCGCCGTTGCGCAGGCGGACTCGGCTCGCGCAGAAGCCGCCATCGCCGAAGGGCAGAAGCTGCTCATTGCTGCCCGCCAGACGCTCGGGTACCAGCAGGCGCGTCTCGATGACACAGTGATTCGAGCCCCATTTCATGGCCTGATCGTTCGACGTGATCGTGATCCAGGCGACATCGTGGTCCCAGGCTCATCGATCTATCGCCTCATCGCCCTAGAAGAGATCTGGGTGTCGGCTTGGGTGGACGAGACGGCCATGGCCTCGCTCGCGCCCGACCAGCCGACGCGGGTTGTATTGCGGTCCGAACCTGATCACCCATACCCCGGGCACGTCGTCCGGCTCGGACGCGAGACAGATCCCGAGACACGCGAGTTCATCGTCGATGTCGCCATCGAACGTCTTCCCAAGCAATGGGCGATCGGACAACGTGCCGAAGCCTTCATTGAAACCGACCGGCTCGAAGACGTGCTCACGATGCCCCTGACGTTCGTCGCGGTCATGGAAGGACAGCGCGGCGTCTTTGTCCATCGCAACGGACGTGCCGTATGGACGCGATGTGAGTTCGGAACGCGTGGCCGCGAAATGATCGAAGTACGCGACGGACTCAACCCCGGAGACGTCCTCGTGCGGCTCGCAGATCCTGCGCCCCGCGTCCAATTGAGCGACGGGCGGAGGATTGTCCTCGAATGAACCTCGCCATTCGCGATGTCCGCTACAAGCTTGGTCGGTTCCTGCTCACCGCAGTGGGGCTGGGCCTGTTGCTCATGATCGTGATGGGAATGGGAGGCATCTACGAGGGCATCGTGGCGGATGCGACACTGCTGGTGGATGAGCTCGACGCCGACCTGTGGATCGTGCAGCGGAACACGCGGGGTCCGTTCGCCGAGCTGTCACGCGTGCCCTCGAACGTTGAAGATCGCGCTCGCGCCGTTCCCGGTGTCGCCGATGCGCGCCGCTTTGTCACCCATACGATCCAGCGTGAACATCGAGATCGCCCGCTTCGCATGGCCATCGTTGGACTCGCCTGGCCGGTCGATCGTGGTGAGTGGCTCCCAATCATCGCCGGGCGCTCGCTGGCACAGGGACACTACGAGATTGTCGCAGACCAGACACTCGGTCTTGCTGTCGGCGATCGTATCGAACTCGGCAAGGACGAGTATCGCATCGTTGGTATCACGCGGAACATGCTCAGTAGCGGGGGAGACGGGCTCGCAT
>SHLQ01000192.1 GCA_004282895.1 Acidimicrobiales bacterium | reverse complement strand
GGGCAAGATGTGGGATTGTAAGACATCGAAGATGTCTAAGTCCCCGCGTGCCGTGCTCAACGCCTTCGGCTTATTCGCGGCGGGGCCCATCGGGCTCATGTTGAGGTGCGAATTGCGCGGCACTAATGTCATGTCGCGCGGCGCGGAAAAGGCGTTTGCTTTTGCTAGGCCCATCGCGCCGATCGTCGAACGCTTGTGGCGATTCTCGGACACGATGGGTGACACGCGATTACACGTTGTCCATACGTAATTCTTTAGTCGACGTACGAAAGAACGCGTTTCGCAAAGTCGAGTCGAGTCGCAACGAATGCGCCGAAATCAACGCTAGCGCAGATTTGTCGTGCTCTGTGAACGGTGCAAATCGGATCGTCCGATTTTCGTTGACAGTATTCACCAGCGCAATCGGACAGTTCCCCTGAGCGTCCGCAAACCCTCCGCAACGGCGCGCAAGTTGCAAGGATTTATGGACACTGGGGTAGTACTCAATGACGAAGCTAGTGACCATTCTTACTGTAAGCGGTTTGGCTTTCTGTTTTGCAAACGGAGTTAGTGGAGAGACTCAGCTCGACGTCGGTCCCTCTATCGTGTTGAGCGATCAGTCGCCCGACGGTGACTTGTCAGCCAAGATCAAAATCGTTCGCCTCGGGAACGGGACTCTGGTCGTCGCGTATGGCGACGCGGGAACTGAAGAGCACGTTTACGACGTGAAAGCGAACACAGAACGACCGGCTCGAGACATCTTTGTGAGGCGTTGCAATAGCAATTCAAACGACTGCAGCAATCCGGCGAGTTGGAGCGCACCACTCAATATCGCAGGGACCGCAAACCGGACTTCAGCGACGACTGCTTGGAAGGGGCCTTCGGAAGGCCGCCTGCCGTTCTATGGAGACTCCGACAAACCCAATGTCTTCAGCAACGGCCAAGCCGTAGTGGTCACCTGGGCCGACAAGCTTTGCGATTCCGACGTGCAGGGCTCGGTCACCTACGTCGAGCGCGAGCAGCGCGAGATTCCGTATAGCTGTCTCTACGTCAGTCGGTCTCTCGATAGCGGGACGAGCTGGTCGAGCGCGCGGCGACTGTCGAGCGGCCTGCGCGATGCGAAGCAAGATGTGAACCGCGGCGGCGAAAAGGCCTGGGTCATCACTTGGCAAGAAGACCCGGCGGGACTCCAACTCGGCCAGGCGGAAGGCCCGGGCGATGGGGCCTCCGGTGCCAAAGTCTCGAAGGGTACGGATGTCTGGTACAGCTATCTGGCTCGGACCGATTTCGACCTCGGCACCGCGTTCCCCGATCCGATTCGGCTGACGAACAACTTCACCAAAATGGCGACGGGCGATGACCCGGATCCCAACGCTGAAAGCGGAACCGAGGGCGCTTCGCGGTCCAACTTGGCTCTCATCGGTAATACGGTACTCATCGTTTACGAAGAGACCAAGAGCCTCGAGGGGCTCGACGAGGGCAAGTACGTTCGCTTCAGCTCGTTCCCCTTTAATCAACCTCCGACGAGCTGTCTGCTCGATGCCGGCACTGGCGGTGCCGGTGGCCAAGGTGGCACCGGCGGCATGGGTGGCGGTAACGGTGGTGGCGGCGAGGCAGGCACCGGCGGCGTGGGCGGCGATGCGGGGGCCGGAGGCAGCAGCGGGATCGGCGGAGTCGGTGGTATCGCAGTCCCAACCGCGCAGAGCGGAGAGATCGGCATCGATCCGTGCCGGATGAGCCCCAATGGAGATCCGTATCCCGACCCGTTCGACCCGGCGCGCGTCGGTTGCATTCTTTCCTCGCCGGACGAGAACGCACGCCGCGCGCGTTTCTTCGGGCAGGGTAAGCCCGGACCGAACTCCGGGGTGAAGCTCTTCGTTTTTTGGAAGCAGGGCGAGTTCGATGAAGGCGGTCCCTCCGACATCGTTGGCCGCGCCGCCGCGGGCTTTACTCCCGCCGATTTCGTCCAGGCGGTGAACGTGCCGACCGCAAGCAGTCCCGGGGACGAGCTTGACGGTTGCTTCATCCGGGGCGTGCAGGGGCCGATCGCATCCGGTGCATTCGGCAACAGCCCAGCCATCAACCTGAGCGCAGAAACCGAAACCGGCGGTGACCTCGAAGCAAGCACGGGAGACAACATCGTCGAAGACGCGCGCGCACACCGCGGTCTAATTTCGGGTGACTTCATCGCCCTGGGCTACAGCTACACGCCAGACTGGGCCGTCGCCCGCTACACCGATACAGAGAACTACGAGTTCTGGATCCGTCGCACGACCGATGGTGGCACGACCTGGAGCGCACCCGTCGACCTGACCTCCGAGAGCACCTCAGCAGTCGTTGCGCGGCTAGGCCTTCCCGAGGCCGGCATCAACGTCAAAGAGCCTCGCATCGTCAAGACGCCTGGCCAGGGTCCGGGCTGCCCGAGCGGCGACCCCGGAGACGACACGACCACGCGACCTAGTGACTGCCGGGATCCCAAGACATTCGTAGTCGCCTGGGGTACGGAGACCAATGTCTATGAGCACCTGGGTGGCGCGGTGGACGTTGACATCTTCGTCACCCGCACCACCGACAAGGGCGCGACGTACGAACCGTACCAAATGCTAGCCGGGGCAAAGGCACCCAACTTCAACGAGCTCGATGAGATGGAGTCGCAGCTGCGACCCACGCCGGACGGAAAAACCGTCTTCAGCGTTTGGAACGAAGTGAGCGAAGAGGCCGGAGCCAATGGTCGATTCGCGATCGCCATTGAAACCGAGATTGCTGTCGAACCAGAACTCGACGCGGGCGTGCCAGATGCGGGTGTGCCCGATGGAGGGACAGAACCCGATGCCGGAACGGGGACACTCAGCACCTACGGCTGCGGCGGCTGCACCGTCCGCACCGGCGACGCGGCCGGCGACATGCTTTTGTCGCTCGGGGTCTTCGCCATCTTGCTATTTCGCCGTCGGCGCGCGGGCGCGCGGCAATTGACTCTGAACCATGAACTGGGAGGAACGCCATGACTACTCGAACACTCATATCACGGAGCTTGATTGGGCTCGCGATAGGCTTTGGGTTCATGTGGGCTCTACCCGCTTTCGCCGATGTGCCTGTCCCTCCCGGCCCTGGCGTGACGATCGACGTGGCCGGTGTGGGCGAGCCTTCTTCCCCGGACCCCGATACGAACTGCACGGGCACCGATCCGGTGAGCTGCGCAACGCTCCGGGAGGCGATCATGTTTGCCAATGCCAACACGGCAACGGATGGCACGCAAACGCAGGACACGATCGTCCTACCTGCGGGCACGTACTCGCTCACGATTGAAGGGCTCGATGAGACCTTCGAAGCGGGTGCGACGCCGGAGGACCCGCCGACCGTCCTCAACGAGCCCGATGCATCGATCGGGGATCTCGACATTACCGAATCGCTCATCATCGAAGGGGCCGGATCGGGCTTGACGATCATCCAATGGGATGAGGCGGCCGCGACCAAGGACCGCCTGCTCCATATCTACGATCCACTCGAGGATGTGCTTGCAGAGATTCGTGGCATCACCGTGACCGGCGGTCTGCTCGAGTCGGTGCCCCTCGGTGAGGGCCCGCCCTCTGATTTCGGGGAATTGTCGACCGAATGGCAGGGCCACCGAGCGGGCGCAGGAATCGCGATGGGGCCGGCCGCAGGGGCTTCGCTCTTCGATCCAAACCTCGAGGGGCAGGAGCATTCGGCTGGTCGCGGCGGTAGCCAGAAGCCCGACGACCCCGGCTCAGAGGTTGGCGGAAGCTACGCGCTGACCTTGAGCGATGTCGAGATCACCGGGAACGCCACCGACGGTGACGGCGGCGGTCTTTACAACGCGGGGCCGGTGACGGCGTCCGGTATCGTCGTGACCGACAACCAGTGCGGCAAGAACGGCGGCGGAATCTACAACGAAGGTGATTCCGTCATCGAGGACAGCACCGTGGCCAACAACGAGGGTGAGGGCGGAGGCGGAATCTTCGCCACCGGTAACCCCGCGACTTCGTTGCAGATCCTCAGAACGACGCTGAGCGGCAACTCCGCCATTGGTGGTGGGGCGATCAGCGCGCGCGTGGTCACGATCAAACTCACGAACAGCACGATCAGCGGCAATAGTGGCGCTGACGTGGGCGGCGGTGTCTACGCGAACGGCGTGGTCAGCCTCGTCAACTGCAGTGTCGTCGACAACCAGGCCCTCGGGGCCGAGATGTTCGGCGGCGCGGGCATCAACGTCTTCAACTCCGGCTCGGTGTCCGTGACGATGGTCAACACCTTGCTCTCCGGGAACGAAGCCGGGAGCGAAGAGGGTTCGCGTGAGGCCAACTGCGGTTGCACGGGCAATCAGCAGAACTGCGTCACCGGCAACCGAAAGATCGACACGGATGGCTACAACCTGTCGGATGACCCGAGCTGCAACCTCGACGCGACTGGCGACCTCGACGATGTCGAGGATGCGGGCATCGGTCCGCTGGCGGACAACGAAGGCCCAACGTTGACCCATGCCTTGCTCGAGGGTAGCCCTGCAATCGATGCGGGGGACAACGACGAATGCCCGAACAACGACCAGCGAGGTGGCATCCGGCCCGCTGACGGTGACGAAGACGGGGAGTTCATCTGCGACATCGGCGCGTTCGAGCTCTTCCCCGGCTACACCGACCTGCACCTCAACAATCTGATCGCGCCAGACGTCGTCGATAGGGGCCAAAGCGTGCCGATCGTCGTCGAGGCGCACAACACCGGGATCGATGACGTGACCAGCGTCGTGATCGAGACGACGATCTCGACCGAGCTCGCCATTGTCGGAGCGACGTTCAGCGTCAACGGCGGCGACCCGACCGCCTGTGCAGAGGCGGATGGAACCGTCAGCTGCGATGTTGGCACTATGGTGTTCGACGACATCGCGATGGTGAACATGGATGCGACTGCGGAAAGCGTCGGAACTGCGACTATCGACGCTGCTGTCAGCTCGCCCGACGACAGCGATGAGACCAACAACAGCGCTAGCGCAGGTGTCATGATTCTTGGAATCGCGGACCTGCAGTTGGAAGCAAGCGCCGAACAGTCGACCGTGGCGGTCGGTAGCGAGATGACGGTAACCGCCGGCATCACCAACAACGGCCCGGATGACGCGACGAGCGTTCGGGTCTCCAGCGATCTGCCGGACGGCACCACTTTCGTTTCGGCAACTCCCGACGCTGGGACCTGCGAAGCCAGCGACGAAGGTTTGCTGGTCTGCGAGCTCGGTGACCTGGCGGCGGATGGCGCCGACGTGAACGTCGTACTGATCCTGACAGCCGACGAGGCTGGCATGGTCGATGTGACGATGAGCGTCGGAACGGCCGTCGAGACCGATCCGGACATCGAGAACAACACAAGCAGCGTCGAAATCACGGTGAACGAGCCGGGCGAAAGCTCCGGTTGCAGCTGCACCGTGGGTGCCAGTGACGTTGGCGGCAACATCTTGCTGTCCCTCAGCGTCCTTGGCTTCCTGCTCTGGCGCCGCCGAAGCTCGAACATGAGCTGACGCTTTTCGAGCGCGGGAACCGCGGCAAGGGCCTCTCCTCTTACGGAGGAGCGGCCCTTCGCTTTTAAGGCAGCCTATCGGGCTCATATTCAGGGCCCAATTGCGCGGTACGTAGTTGCTATGTCGACTTGCGGCGCGCGCCGGGCCGCATTTGGCTCGCCTATCAGCATCTCCACTCCATCTCGCTGAATCTCACAACTCCCTTTCGTCGCTGGAACGGTCGCGTTCCC
>SHLQ01000311.1 GCA_004282895.1 Acidimicrobiales bacterium | reverse complement strand
GTTGGGAGCGATGAACGTCCGGCCGATGTAGCGGTTCTTCACGAGACCGTGGCCGAAGGTGATGCCGCTTTCCTTCGCGAAGCCCTCCGCAGCAGGAATGCCAGACTCGGGGACACCCATGACCAGGTCGGCGTCGACCGGCGCGTGTTTGGCGAGCGACTCCCCCATGCGGACTCGAGCCTGATGCACGTTCTGCCCATACAGCCGGGTGTCGGGTCGAGCGAAGTACACGAACTCGAACAAACAGAGTTTTGGATCGATGACGGCATCATCGAACGGCCGATGGGACGACACGCCGTTCTCGTCGATGATCACCATCTCGCCGGGGTCGATCTCCCGCACGAAGCTGGCGCCGACGACGTCCATGGCGGGATTCTCACTCGTGAGCACCCAGCCGCCGTCGTCGAGACGGCCGAGAGCCAAGGGTCGGAACCCCTGCGGATCGCGCACCCCGATGATCTGATCCCGATCCATCACCGAGAAGCAGAACGCACCACGAAGGGTCGGTAGCACGTTGTCGAGGGCGGCCTTGAGTGGATTGTCTTCGTGGGGGTGTTTTGCCAGTTCCATCGCGAGCAACTCGCCCACGAGGTCAGAATCGCTCGTCACTACTCCAGGAAGCATGCCGGCGTTGTCGGCCAGTTCTGCGGTGTTCACGAGGTTGCCGTTGTGGCCGAGCGCGAACTCGTTGTCTCCCACGCCGCGGTAGATGGGTTGTGCGTTGCGCCACTGGGAAGAACCGGTTGTCGAGTACCGCGTTTGGCCGATCGCCAGGTCACCGGGCAGCGAGCTCAGTGTTCGATCGTCGAAGACGTTGGAGACCAGGCCCATTTCCTTGACGACCATTACGCCCTCGTGGTCGCTGGTAGCCATCCCGGCCGACTCCTGACCGCGGTGCTGCAATGCGTAGAGCCCAAGATAGGTAAGGTGCGCGACCGAACGACCCGGCGCGTACACACCGAAAATCCCGCACATTACGATCCACTCCGTTCCCGCGAGGCGGATCCGTCGCTGCGCTCCTCGACCGCCTGCGGCTGCGCCCGAGGCGTCCTTTTGTCGCTCGTCCCTCGCTCCTCCCGTGAGGTTGTCATGCTCCCATTGCTTTCGGCAGACGGGTTCGGAAGATGTCGGCCGCTTCTTCCAGCGGGCCTTCCACCAGTCCCTTGAAGGAGATCTTGTCGCCGGTCGCCAGTCCGAGGCGCGTAATCGGCACGCCCATGGACTCGGCCATGTTCTCGACGATCTGCATGTTGTCCGCCTCAACCGCAACGACAACCCGGGACGGAGCCTCGCTGAACAGGGCGTCGTGATCCGCAACTCGTGCGGCAATCACACCCACATCTCCGGCGATGGCCATTTCGGTGAGTGCGAGCCCGAGGCCGCCGGTGGCCACATCGTGCACCGCGGAAACGATCCCGCCGGACACGAGGTTTCGAGTCACAGCCGCGACCCGTAGATGCATCTCGTAGTCGAGCTCGGGAAGTGATCCGCCGGTCGCACCCTTTGTTCGGGCCCACATTGATCCGCCGAGGCCGGCCCCGGTCGGACCGAGCATGATCACCCGATGGCCTTCGGTCAACGCCATGCCTGGCGGTATCTCCGCAATCGTTTCGGTGTCACCGACTACGCCGATCACCGGTGTTGGATCGATGTTGTGTCCGTTCGACTCGTTGTAGAGGCTGACGTTGCCGCCGACCACAGGGAGGTTGAACGCACGACACGCCTCCCCCATCCCGTCGATCGCTTCCGACAGTTGCCACATCAC
>SHLQ01000044.1 GCA_004282895.1 Acidimicrobiales bacterium | reverse complement strand
CGGTCGGCACAACACGTACGAGAGGTTCGGATTGCCTGCGTTCTCCCGCAACGTCGGCAGCGTCTCGGCGATCGCGTCTGTCGACAAAGATGCGAGTTCCGCGATGTCGAGTTCGGCTTCCTGGGGTGTGTTGTTCAGGTTGTAACGGGCAACGGCCTGGTCGGGGTTGGTGATGTTCAGGCCAAGCACGAACACAAAGGCCGACACAACCATGAAACCGGGGAACCACGACGTGGGCCGACCGAGTCCAGCGACGCTGGCGAGATATCCCAGGATGACCAGACCAATCCACCCGGCGGATGCCAGTACCCAGAATCGAAGCGGCGTCAGGCCAAAGGCGTCCACGTAGAAAAGGAGCCGTTGCACACTGATCGCGGTGATCACCAGGGTCAGACCCAAAATGGCAATCGCCAGCGTCCGGAAGCGGTCGCGCCCAGCCGCGTCGTCGATTCGGCGGAGCGACCGAATCGCGCCCAGGAGCACGAGTGTCAGCGCTGCGACCCACAGCAACTGAAAGAAGCCCCGTCGGGCATGTTCCGCTTGGGTCAGACCTTCGGTTTCGAGCACATGTTCAACGCCGCCCATGGCGACGACGACCTGGGTAACCACAAACGCGAGGAACAACAGGCAGACACTTCCAAGGACCACAGTGACCTCGGTGGAGACAAGCCGTCGAGGCACCGCCACTTCGGTTGGTTCGGTCTTGTGCGCGGCGTGACTAAGAAGCCCGAGGAGCGGAATCGCAAGGACGATGGTGAGCACGATGTGGCCGATCGAGTTCGGGACGTCGTCCACCAACAGCACGTTCGCAAAGACGCGGTCGGCCGAGCCCAGCAACAAGCCGAAGACCAGCACCACCGGCGCCGCCAGCATGACGCCACGAGCGACGGATGACCAGCGCGTACCAACACCTCGGTCTCCAACCAGTCGTTGCACCATCGCCAAGCCATAGAGCCACTCAACCGCGTGAGCCACGGCGTGCTGAACCATCACCGCACCTTTGAGGTTCCGGAGGTCGCCGGTCCGGGACAACCCTGCGCCCAACGCCAGCAGACCGGCGATCGCAACGAAGGTGGCGGCTGTGAGACCACCGGCCGCGCGAACGAAGAACCATGGCGACAGCGCCATGGCTGCGGCAACCAACAGTTGTGACGAGCGCTGCTGAAGGCGGCCGCCGAAGAACAGCGCAGACCCGATCGCCACCACGGCCAACGACATTGCGAGGCTCTGCACCTGCGTTCGGGCGACGATGTTGAGGAGGAACGCCGCTCCAAGGAGAAGCGCCAGCTCGGAGAGTCGAGCGACCGGCTTCTCCGTTCGCTGCGGAAATGGCGACTGCGGCGCCTCGTACGGAAGCGGGGGGCCAAGCGGAGGCGGCGCGATCGCCGGCGACGTCAACGGCTCTTCGGTGTTCACTCGACTCCTCCACGCAGATCAGTTCGCCCGTCAACGTACGGAGGACCGCCTAAAGGCGGAGTGAACGTCGTGTTGCAGCCCGATGACGCTACGAGCGGCCGAGATACTGCGTGGAACCGCCGTGCACGTTCTTGTTCAGCCGTTTCGACAGGTGCAGACCTTCGAGAATCAGCTCGATCGCGCTCGCGACAACCGCCGGCTGTTCCACGTCGATCTCGTCATCTTCGAGAAGTGCATCGACGGCCGGTTGCAGCGCGGGAACCTGATCGAGCAGGGCCGCATAGTCGGCGAGCGAGACATCGGCTCCCACGTCGACGGAGATCCCCTCCTCGAACGAGGAAACGATCGGGCCAAGTAGCACGGGGTCAATGCTGTCCATGAATACGGTGTGCACCGATGAGCGCACGAGCGCGTCGATCACGCGGCCTTCTCCCCCATCTTCGAAACTCTCGACCTCGATCTTGCCCGCGGTGGTGGCGGCGATCGCGTCCAGGTCACTCACTCGGGGTACCGCCACCTCTTCGCCGGACAGAAGAGAACGTCGAACCGCGTTCGCCGTGACCGCCTCGTAGTTGGACACGCTCAATCGGACTGAAACGCCGGAGCGTTGGTTGATCTGGTTCGACTGGCGAGCCTGCTGGGAGAGCTCAGACACCACTTCCAACATGAACTCGGGAATGATCGTTGGAACGACTTCGCTGGGTGGCAGCACGGCCTCCTGCTGCACGATGGTCATCTCGGTTTCCACGTCGAGCGGATAATGCGTACGGATCTGCGACCCGAAACGATCCTTCAATGGGGTGATGATGCGACCGCGGTTCGTGTAATCCTCGGGATTGGCGGAGGCAAACAACATGACATCAAGCGGCAGCCGGACCTTGTAGCCCCGGATCTGAACGTCGCGCTCCTCCAAGACGTTCAACAGGCCGACCTGAATCCGCTCGGACAGATCCGGGAGTTCGTTGATGGCAAAGATGCCGCGGTTCGTTCGCGGCACCAGGCCGTAGTGCAGCGTCAGCTCGTCGGCCAGATACCGACCCTCCGCAACCTTGATGGGATCAACCTCGCCGATGAGGTCGGCGATCGAGGTGTCAGGCGTCGCCAATTTCTCGCCGTACCGGTCGCTCTGATGGACCCAATCGATTGGAGTCTCATCACCGAGCTCCGCGATCGCGGCCTTTGCCATCGCCGAGATCGGGTGCAACGGGTCGTCGTTGATCTCGGAGCCGGCAACGATCGGCATCCACTCATCGAGCAGGTCGGTGAGGCTTCGGATCATCCGCGTCTTTGCCTGGCCGCGTTCGCCAAGGAAGATGACGTCGTGCCCGGCGAGCAGCGCGTTCTCGAGCTGTGGGAGCACGGTGTTCTCGTAACCCAGAACACTGGGGACAAGTGGTTCGCCCGCCCGTATCCGAGCGACGGCGTTCCGTCGGATCTCCTCTGCGATGGGCACCGACTGCCAACCGCTGCTCACAAGTTCGCCAAGGGTCGTTGGTCTGCTCATGGGCATGGCTTAACACAGGATTTTCGATCGTGAGGGGCGGAGTAGCGTGCAGGCATGCGTTTCGCGGCCGTGGTTCTCGCCTGCATGGTCGCTATCAATCCGTGGGGGTGGGATCGGTTTGGGCCGCTCCGATTCGCGCTCGTCAGCACCGTCGGCTTCGCCATCGTGGCGCATGCGTTGTGGACCGGCCGGGTTCGGACGAGGCCCGAGTGGGTCACCTGGGGGTGGGCACTGATTCTCGGCGGCACGTTGGTGTCCGCCGTGTTGTCCGAGGACCGTTGGCACGCGTTTGTTGGCACCCCCGATCGCCACTTCGGGTTCTTCACGTGGCTTCTGCTCGCCGCGCTGTTCTTTCTCGTCCAGGACGACCATCGTCCGGTTCTGTGGGCTCTCAGCATCGGTGCAGCCGCCAACGGCGCCTATGTGGTGTTCGAGCTGTTCGGGGTGGACTGGTTCGACCTCGACTTCGCCAACGATCGGGCGGGTGGACTCTTCGCACAACCAGCGCTACTCGGAGCAGCCATGGTGTTGTGTGTGCCAAGTGCCGGAGCGTTGGCTCTCAGCTCGCGCGGGTGGGTTGGATCAGCGGCCGCCATTGCCGCAGGCCTGGGCATCGTTGGTCTGTTGGCCTCACAGTCCCGGGCGGCGTGGGTCGGTGCCGCCGTCGCTGTAGGCGCAGTGATGGTGCTCCGACGCGATCTCTGGGCCAATCGTTGGACGCGACCCGTGGGCGCGGCAGCCGTCATCCTTATCGCACTCGTGGCCCTGGCAACGCCGCTCGGTTCGAGGGCATGGAGCCTCACGGATGTTTCCGACGGCGTGGTAGCGGGCCGGATCGACGAATGGCAGGTTGGGTCAAGGGCGCTGTTTGCTTCCACCGCCGGCGGAATCATCGGCGTTGGTCCCGAGACCTACCGAGTTGTCTTCCCCGACCATGTCGACGCGCAATACATCGCCGACTACGGCGACGACGTGATTACCGACCGAGCGCACAACAGCATCCTCGATACCGCGCTCGCCGGCGGTATCCCCGCGGGTGTCGGTTTGGTCATCGTTCACCTTGCCGTCGTCGCGATGTCGCTCGAACACCTTCGTGGGCGATCGATAGTCGACATCGGTCTGGGCGTCGCTGCCATCGCCTATGTCGTCCAGCAACTGTTCATGTTCCCCGCGGCCGAAGTGGACCCCGCGTTCTGGATCGTCGCCGGACTTCTGTGGCGTCGCGAGGAGGTCGCCGTGCTGCCCCGTGCTGTACGCGGGGTCAGCGTGCCGGTGGCGGCTGCTCTCGCGACTGTTGCTTTGGTCGGTGGTGTGCTCGATGTTGCCGCTGACCAGCGGGTGTCGTCGGCGATAGACGCAGATCTCCCAACAGCCATCGACTTTGTCGAGGATGCCCGAACACTGCGGCCCGACTCGATCCGCTACGACTTCATCTCGGCCCGGCTGCACACCCGACTAGGCACCATCTCCGGGATTGAACAAGCGCTGGAACGGATCAGCGACGGGTTGGAGAGCTCTCCCCAAGACCCTGCGCTGCTACGTGAGCACGACCGGTTGGAAGCGCTTCAGGCTGACGCAAGCTAGCCGGGAAGCAAGACCCAGGAATAGCGCTTCAGCGCAGCCGCATTGCAGGTGCCAGGAAGGATTCGCGGGCACCCGTCATTCAACACTTCACAGCCGCGTGCTCGAGCTGCCAGATCGTTGCAGCGATCGATGCCGCCGCCACCGATCATCAGATCTCGCAGACCGAGACTCCCGACAATCGAGTCTCGTCCCGGCCCGCCGACCAGACGGTCATTTCCCTTGCCGCCCCAGAGTTCGTCCCGGCCCGTCTGACCAAACATCTTGTCGTTCCCGGGGTTTCCACTGAGAACATCGTCTCCGGGGCCCCCATAAAGTACGTCCGGCCCGCGACCGCCTTCGACAATGTCGGTTCCGCGCCCTCCATCGATCCAGTCCCGGCCAAGTCCGCCGTTGATCTGGTCGAAGCCGCCCATACCGCAGATCGTGTCATTTCCCCCGAGGCCCTCGATCACATCGGGGCCGGGGCCGCCAACGATGACGTCGTCGGCATCCGTTCCAACGAACGTCCAGGGTTCAATGGACGGCGCGTACGCCGTGGCCGTGAGCCCATTGCAGGTCGGCACGGTCTGAGCATGGGCCGCGGTCGTCGTTGCAAAGCCCACGACGACAAGGCTCAGGGAAAGAAGACTTAGGACAAACGATCGATTCACGCGGTGACTCCTGTATTCGAACTTGTGGCAAGTAGTACCGCGTGCACCCGGGGTCGTCGACGAATTTGGGGCGTTCGGACGAGACGATTGAGCCAAACGGCTTAGGGCCAACGTCTACCGACCGCCTCTCGGGTGTGATCCCGATTACCACCGCCGGATTTCGGGCAGAGAATAGGCTTCATGGAACCGGAAATTCTTCGCAGAAACATCGAACCGAATCGGCGGGCTGAGCGTGTACCGGATATGAGCCTCGCCGTTCACTACCAAGGGCCCCAGGTGGCATCCCCGCAATTCATCGAGCTTTCGAACACCGAGGCCGCCGTGCTGTCCTTTGAGACGTTCTATGGCGATCACTACACCGCGATCGCGCGAGCACTCAGTGTCACGCTCGGCAACGCCGCGTGGGGTCAGGAAGCGGCCGACGAGGCGATGACTCGGGCCTACGACAAGTGGTCGAGGATCTCGGAGTACCACAATCCCGCGGGCTGGTGTTATCGAGTCGGTCTCAACTGGGCCCGCAGCTGGCACCGCAAGCTGGCGCGTCGCCTACCGTGGACCGACGACGGCATCGAGCTCCCACGCACGCCCGATGTCACACTCGACGCCGCACTCGCCGACCTTGATCTGAAGTACCGCTCCGTCGTTGTCTGCCGCTATCTGCTCGATTGGTCAACCGACGAGACGGCCGAAGCCCTCGAACTTGCCCCCGGCACCGTGAAGAGCCGCTTGTCCACCGGACTCGACAAGCTCCACCACGCGTTGGCCGAACACCCCTCCAATCCGGACCACAAGGACGCGTAGACCATGGATTTTGACGATCGCCTCAAACAACACATACATCGCCAAAGTGACGACCTCGTCATCACTCCCGAAGGCACAGGAGCGGTCGAGAAGCGTTCTCGCCGTCGCCGTCAACGTCGCTCTGCCGCTGTCGTCGTGGCAGCCGTTCTGGCCATTGCCGGCATCGGCAGCATCGTCAGCAATCAGAACAACGGCACCGAGGTTCGTCTGGCCGCGCCGGATACCGAAGAGGCACAAGAGGACGAATCAACAGGCTCGGAAGAAGGGCCGGCTGCGGGTACGTCGGGTGACATCCAACGTGGAAGCTCGCTCGTTCTAACGGACACGGCGAACGCGCAAAGCCCCGGCGGGTTCAACGTGTGGAACAACACATTCGATAATGGGATCTACTACGTCCTCTCGACCGCGCCGGGCAAGACGTTCGAGGACTACGAGCGCGAGGGCAACTACGAGGGTCGTCCCGACACGTTGTATTCCTGGGATGGCAACGGGTGGAGTGTTTCCACCTTCGGCGAGCGGTATGTCAACGAACTGCTGAGCGACAACGGTGTGTTGTACACGATCAGTACCGGCTCGCCGGCCGGTCCCGATCTAGCGGTCGGGTCATCCAACGACCGCGGCGAGAGCTGGACATGGACGAGCCTCGACCCGACAGGCTCGACACCTTCGGACGCGCATTACCACACCGTCTCCGATGCCGATGATGGCAAGGTGCTTGTGGCGATCAGCCGTCCCGAACAACCCGACTGGGACGAGGCCATCGAGCTGGCGAACGGGGCTGGGCTCGACATCAGCTACGAGACGTCAGACATTCTGAACATTGACTTCGATGGCGTCGAATGGTTCGAAGGTGGGTACGAGCCATTCCCAGTAGGGCCGTGCACGGCGGCGTCCAACGACTTCTATCAGGGCTACGAGGAGTCATTCATTGAGCCGCCGTTCTACGCAGAGGAATTCGGCGAGTTGAGCGATGAAGAGCAGTCCGAATTTGATGCCTGGGCCGCAGCAGAGGAAGAGCGATACCAGCAGCTCGAGCAGGAACGGCTCGAAATTCTTCGCGGGATCGGAGGCTGCGAGGAGTACGTCCAATGCACTGTGCAGGCCAACGACATCGGCAAGAGCATAGACGAACAGATTTCGGCAATCTTCGACGGGATCAAGGATCCCACGGCTGAACAGCACGAGGCGGCGGACAAGCTCTGGGCCGAGATGGAGGAGTTCTATGCGACCAGTGGCTGTGATGACGTATTCAGCGAAGGCTTCATCTACGAAGAGGGCGAAGTCCGCGAACCGGAGTACGTCAGTTGGGAGGAGCTCGGTGTCTCCGTGCCCGAGTCATGGCGGGGTTCGACGATGGTCTTTCTGCTCGAGGACGGTGTCGCCAGCGAGCTGCCGAAGGTCGAGTCACCGGACGGTTTCCTCAACCGGGCCGAGGTGCTCGCAGACAGCTTCCAGCTGACCTTTGACACAACCGAATATGCCGGGGAAGGGCCCGTTGAACCGTCCACCAACGTTCTCACCAGCAACGGTGTGGACGGTTGGGTTGCGTCAACTTCAACCGTGCCGTTTCGTTCTCTCGAGGCGCCACCACGCGTCGGCGAATTCACCTTCGATGTTGTTTGGGGCGGTTCAGCCTCTGGCGGAGGCGCGTTGCTGCGAACCGACGGTAACGGCGACACGGTGAAGCTGAACATGGCGGATCTTGGTGGCGACATCGACACGGAGGGCTACGACATGTACGCCGCGGCCGGTGGCGACTACGGCGTCGTCGCCTGGGCGACGAAGTTCAAGGACGTCGATGACGGCATCAGTGGCTACTTCGTCGATTCGATGTTGTTTCACTCGCCGGACGGCATCACCTGGGGCGCGACACCGGTACCCGGACTGAGCATCAACGACGTTCTCGTGGGTGCGTCGGAGGCGTTGGTCTTCACGTCGGATCCGGCGTTGGCGAACTCGGGCGAGGCGCAGCCAGTCCTGCGGGCGAGCCTCGGCTAGGACTCGCCAGCCAATCCCGTTCGCAAGAGTGTTCCTCGACCCTCGATGGTGTCGTCGACTCCGGCGAGTCGGAGCAGATGCCAGCCGAGGGCGAGGTTGCTCGAGACGACGGGACGTCCCAACTCGGCCTCGAGCGACTCCACGTGGTCGTAGAGGGGCACGCTGGTGCAGCTGACAAAGAACGCATCGCAGGTGGCTGCCGCAGCGACCGTCGAGATCCCCTGGGTGATCGATTCCGGCGTCGTGCGGGCCACCACGTGATCCTCGGAGACGAGGAACGATCCGAACGCCGGTACGTCGATGCCAGCAGCCTCGAACAACCGAATGACAGGGAGGGTCACTTCCTCGATGTATGGCGTCACGATGCCAACGCGGGTCGCACCAAGGCTCGTGAACGCAGCGATGGCGGCGGATACCGGGTTCGTGACGGGCACGCGCGGATGGGTTCGGTGAATGGCTTCGGCGACCACGTCCTCACCGATGAGCGTGCTGGCCGACGTGCAGGCGTAGCCGATTGCGGCGAAGTCGAACACCGCGGGTAGTAATGCCGCCGTGTCGGGCAGGCGGTCCTTCATTGCGGTGAGGGTCTCGGGAGTCACCTCGGGATCGTTCGGTATCCGAGCGTGATAAAACCCGACTCCGGGGACCTGAAGCGATGCCAGCTCGGGCTCGACCGTGAGGTCGCTTTGCAGCACGACCACACCGACTCGGGCCCGCCAGGAGACGCCATCATCGGTGGCGTGGGGAAGCGGGATCAGTTCGGCCACCATCGTTATTCTTTCACGAACAACATGCGGGGCACATCGGCCAGTGGCTCAGCTCCGGTATCGGTGATGAGCAGCGACTCGGTGATTTCGAGGCCCCAGTCGTCCTGCCACAGGGCCGGCATGAAGTGGATGGTCATCCCCGGCCGAAACTCGGTCGTGTCCCCGGGCCGGATCGAGATGTTTCGCTCGCCCCAATCCGGCGGATAGCTGAGGCCGATGGAGTAGCCGGCGCGGCTCTCCTTGTCGAAGCCGTGGGAACGCAGCTCGGTGATGAACGCGGCGTGCATGTCTTGACAGGTGTTGCCCGGCCGGGCGGCGTCGATGCCGGCATCGATCGAATGCAGCAGCGCGTGTTCAGCGTCAAACCACTTCTGGTCGGGCTCCCCCAGGAAGATGGTTCGGCACAGGGGAACGTGATAGCGCTTGTGCACGCCAGCGATCTCGAAGAAGCTGCCCGCTCCGCGTTCAAGTTTGCGGTCGTCCCACGTGAGGTGCGCGGCGCTGGCGTCGATGCCAGTCGGCATGAGCGGGACAATGGCCGGATAGTCGCCGCCGTGCTCAGGGGTGCCCTTCAACCCAGTGTGGTAGATCTCAGCGACAAGGTCGTTCTTGCGCAGCCCTGGTTCCATCACTTCAAGAACACGCTTGTGCATGCCTTCGACGATCTCCGCGCCGATCCGCATGTAGGCGATCTCCTGCGGGGACTTCACGAGTCGTAGCCAGTTCACGAGGCTGGTGGCGTCGACGATCGTCGCGTCGGGGGTGTGCGCCACAAGCCTCGCGTGGGCGCGGGCCGAGTAGTAATAGTTGTCGAGCTCGACGCCGATGCGGCCGGTTGCCCAGCCTCGCTCCACGAGCTTTTGGGCCAGGTAGTCCATGGCATGCCGCTCCGTGGACATCACGTAGTGATCCGGATAGCCGATGATGTCGGCGTCGCTCATGTACGTCGTGCGCCGAGCTCCGTTGGCGTCCATGCCACGGCCGAACCACACCGGGTCTCCCTCCGGTCCCACCACAACACACTGGGGCGTATAGAAGGACCAGCCGTCGTAGCCCGTGAGCCATGCGGTGTTCGACGGATCGGGCACGATCAGGACATCGATCTCTGCGTCAACCATGGCCGCCCGGCAGGCTGCGAGGCGGGCCGCGTATTCCTCTCGCGTGAAGTGCAGAATCGGTTCCGTCATTCTTCCCCCAGCAGCGGGACGTCAGCGACCCACATGTAGCCATCATGGTCTTGAACATGGACCTCGAGCACGTCGGTGTGAAATTGTGTGGCCCGACTCAAGTCCGTCGACAGAAGATTCAGCGACAATCCGCCGAGCGACTGGCCGTACTCCGGTGGCGGCATGAATGGATCGACGTCGTCAGGCCGCTGTTTCATGTCGCAACGCTTCCACAGGGGTGCGAGGATCGCCGCGGCGGATCATTCCGGTGTTACGTAGGCCGCGGTCAGGCCACCATCCACCTTCAAGTCGGCGCCGGTGACATACGACGACTCGTCCGACGCAAGAAAGAGCGCGGCCTCTGCGATCTCGGGTGATTCGCCGAAACGACCCATCGGCACATGGACGAGACGGCGGTGACGTTTCTCCTCCGTGTCGAGGAAGCTCATCAGAAGCTCGGTCTTCAGCGGACCGGGCGACACACTGTTCACGCGAATCCCCTCTCGGGCATGAACGACAGCCAGCTCGCGGGTCAACGACAAGACGGCACCCTTGGACGCGGTGTAGGCGAGTTGGGGCGTCGCGGCGCCGACCGACGCGACGAAAGACGCGGTGTTGATGATCGAACCACCGCCGCGTCGACGCAACGCCGGAACCCCGAACTTGCAGCCGAGGATGACACCCTTGACGTTGATGTCCAGCGTGCGATCGATGATCTCTTCCGACGTGCCCACGGCATCGTCGTCGCCGGACAACATCACTCCGGCGTTGTTGAACACGATGTCCACCCCACCGAACTCCGACTCGCCCGCGGCAATCATCGCCTCAACCTGAGCTGCGTCGGTGACATCCACGTGGAGCGCAACCGCACTCCCGCCCGCGTCCATCACCATCGCCGCAGTTTCCTCATTCGGACCGTCGACCACATCTGCACAGACGATGGCCGCACCCTCCGCCGCGAACCGAAGCGCCGACGCCCGTCCAACGCCACCGCCGGCGCCCGTGATCACCGCCACCTTGTTGTCGAGCCGCATGCGCTTCCTCCCTAAGTGTGTCTGCAGTGCCGATCACGCTACTTCCCCAAGATCTGTGGAGTGTCAGCTGCGATATCTGCATTCCAGACTCCACAGATCTGGAAGTAGGGTTTGGGCGATGGATGGTCCCGCACCGATTGCTGACTTCGTGCCGGTGCTGTCCAACTGGCGAGCGGCCCGATCGACGGAAACCCTGCAACGGGATTTCAGCGATCCTGACTTCGACGACTCCGACTGGCTCCCGATCGAGGTGCCGAGTCACTGGCAAACCCAACCCGGGTTCGAAGACTTCGACGGCACCCTCCTGTACCGAGCTGATCTGCGCGTCCCGGCACTTCAGGCCGGCCAGCGCCGATGGCTCCGTTTCGACGGCCTGTGTTACACCGGCGACGTCTTTCTTGACGGCGCCTACGTCGGACAGACCGAAGGTTATTTCACTCATCACCGCTTCGATGTCACCGATCTGACCTCCCGCAGCGGCACATACACCCTCGCAGTAGAGGTTGGTGCACCCCGGGAGACTCCAGGCGAACGCAAGCGGGCAATTACGGGCTGGTTCACCGAGGCACCCGGCACACCTCCTACGTGGAACCCGGCCGGTATCTGGCAACCCGTCTCGATCGTGGACACCGGCGCGGTGGCGATCCGCCACTTCCGTGCTACCTGTGTCGCCGCCGACGAGCGTCGCGCCGAGATCGCCCTGCGGGCGGTTCTGTTCGCCGACGACACCGCCGACATCGAACTCGTCACCGAAGTTGCGGGCACGTCGGATGTGAGCACCCATCGGGTTTCCGCCGGCGAGAACCAGGTCGAGTGGCATGTGAGTGTTCCGCTGCCAGAGCTCTGGTGGCCCCACGAACGCGGCGAACAACCGATGTATCCACTCAGCGTTCAGGCCCGGATCCCGAACGGAACAATCAGCGATCGCAAGTACCGCCGCATCGGGTTTCGGACGACATCGATGCGCGACTTCATCCTGCGCATCAACGGCGAGCGCGTGTTCGCCCGCGGCATCAATGTGGGACCGATCGAACTCGATCTGGCGTCGGCATCGGTCGACGCCATGCGCGACGAAATTCTTGCGATTCGAGAGGCTGGGTTCAACTTCATTCGGGTCCGCAGCCACGTCAATCGAGTCGAGTTCTACGACCTGTGCGACGACCTCGGGATGATGGTGTGGCAGGACTTCCCGCTCATCGGCGCGTACGTCCGTGGCATCACCGATCGAGCTGAAGCCCAAGCGAGGGAGATGGTGGACTTCCTCAGCCACCACCCATCGATTGTTGTGTGGGGAGGGCACTATCGCCCCCACACCGACGAACCTCGAACCACATCGGCCCCCGATCTGCGCCGACAACAGATGCCCTCGTGGAACCGCAGCATCCTTGATCGAGCCGTCAGCGGCACGATGCGTGGTGACGACCCCTCCCGACGAACGGTCGCCCACTCGGAGGTCGCACCACACATACCGCAACTGCGGGGTTCGGACCTCGGCCAGTTCTTCGGTTGGTTCGACCGCCCGGCCAGCGAGCTCGCAGAGTACGCCGCCGCGCTCCCCCGGTTCGTCCGTTTTGTCTCCGACATGGGATCCCAGGCACTACCCGAACACATCGAAAAGGATCTCGACGCGCTGCTCGACGTCGCCGGCGCCGAAGTCGAGGCCCTCCACGCGGTGATCCCTGCGAGCGACTACGCCGAGGCTTCCAACTGGGTGAAGAGCACACGCCATCACCAGGCGGATGTGTTGAAGACGTCGATCGAGACGCTCCGAGCGCTGAAGTACCGTCCGGTCGGCGGCTTCTGTGCGGGCCTGTGGCGCGGCGTCGGCCCCGGGCTCAGCCGCGCCCTGATCGATCACGACGGAACTCCGAGACCTGCTCTCGACGCGGCGAAGACCGCTCTGCAACCGGTGCTCCCGATCCTGTATCCACCGGAGCCGACCCTGCACGCCCACCACCTCGCAACCATTGCGCTGCACATCTGCAACGACCGGGACGAGGATCTTGAGCTGACGGTGACGGCCACGATCACTGACCAACGGGGCACATCGATCAAACAATGGCAGGGTCTCGCCGATGCTGATGCGGTCAGCTACCTCGGCGACATCGAGGTACGCGGCGGTCGAATCGGACAAAGCGCCACCGTTGAGCTCCTCGCCGAAGGATCAGATGGTCGTTGGACCAACCGCTACGTGATCTCTGCCACATAAACTGGACTCGGCGTTCAGGCGTCCATCTTCACTATGGTTCGGTATGTACAGCGCCGTGCATCCGTTTGTCACATCACCGAAGGAGCATCATGGCTCAAACCATGCCCAATCCGCTTCGCCATCCACAGCCGATCCGACCGCGTAAGAAGGCCGCGCCGTTCCCACTGAACATCTGGCAGTCCGCCGTTGGCCGCAAGTGGATCATGGCGCTCACCGGTATCGGGCTTCTCGGTTTCGTCGTGGCACATATGATCGGCAACCTTCATGTCTATGAGGGCCCGGCCAAGCTCCACGAGTACGCCGAAGCTCTCCGTGACCTCGGCGGCTCCATCATTCCCCGCACATACCTGCTGTGGGTCCTGCGCTTCGGGCTCATCGCCATGTTCGGGCTGCACATTGCAGCCGCGTATTCGACCAAGGAGATGAGCCGCAAGGCCAGCCATGGCGCGAACGTCGTTGATGGGCAGAAGAGCTACCCCGGAGGCCAGGAGTACATCGCTTCCAACTACGCCTCTCGCACGATGCGCTGGACCGGCCCGATCATCCTGCTCTACCTCGTGTTCCACCTGGCTGACCTGACGTGGGGTTGGCTCCCCCATACTGACTACGTCCGGGGTGATCCGTATCACAACCTGTCGACGAGCCTCGGAAACCTGCCGGTTGCCATCATCTACATCGTTGCCAACGTCGCCCTGGCGATTCACATCTTCCATGGCGCATGGTCGATGTTTCAGTCGCTCGGCATCAACAACCCCAAGTACAACAGCGCCCGACGCGGCATCGCTGCCGGCTTGGCTGGTCTCATTCTGATCGGCAATCTCAGCTTCCCCATTCTTACGCAGGCCGGCGTCATCGACGACGACTCCAACCCCTGTGCCCAGTTCACCGACACCGAAGAAAACGCAGAGTGTTTCGAAGAGATACTCGCCACGGAAGGCCACTCAGAATGACCATGACCGACACGAGCGTCCGTACCACGAGCCCTGCGCTCGACTCCAAGGTCCCAACTGGTGACATCGACACCATGTGGGAGAACCACAAGTTTTCGATGAAGCTGGTCAACCCCAGCAACAAGCGCAAATTCACCGTCATCGTCGTCGGCACCGGCCTCGCCGGCTCGTCGGCGGCCGCCACACTCGGCGAGCTCGGCTACAACGTGAAGGCGTTCACCTTTCACGACAGTCCGCGCCGAGCGCACTCGATCGCCGCCCAGGGCGGAATCAACGGTGCGAAGAACTACCAGAATGACGGCGACTCGGTATACCGGCTCTTCTACGACACGGTGAAGGGAGGCGACTACCGCTCCCGCGAGGCAAACGTGTATCGCCTGGCCGAGGTATCGACGAACATCATCGATCAGGCGACGGCCCAGGGTGTGCCGTTCGCTCGCGAGTACGGCGGCATGCTCGACAATCGTTCGTTCGGCGGCGCGCAGGTGTCACGCACCTTCTACGCCCGTGGACAAACCGGCCAACAGTTGCTCATCGGCGCCTACTCCGCGCTCAATCGCCAGATTGAGGCCGGCAGCGTCGAGATGTACAACCGCATGGAAATGCTCGATGTTGTGGTGAAGGACGGAGAAACCGTTGGCATCATCACCCGCGATCTGCTGACCGGCGAGGTCGAATCACATTCGGCCCACGCGGTCGTTCTCGCGACCGGCGGCTACGGCAACGTCTACTACCTGTCGACCAATGCGATGACGTGCAATGTCACGGCAGCATGGCGAGCACATCGCAAGGGTGCCTTCTTTGCGAACCCGTGTTACACGCAAATTCACCCGACGTGTATCCCCGCCAGCGACGATCATCAGTCGAAGCTGACGCTTATGTCCGAGTCGCTCCGCAACGATGGGCGCATCTGGGTACCGAAGGCATTCGACGACGACCGTTTGGCCGCCGACATCCCCGAGGCCGAGCGCGACTACTACCTCGAGCGCAAGTACCCAGCGTTCGGCAACCTTGTTCCGCGCGACGTGGCGTCACGTAACGCCAAAACCGTGGTGGACGAAGGTCGAGGTGTCGGTCCTCTCAAGAACGGCGTGTTCCTCGACTTCGAGGACGCAATTTCGCGCTACGGCAAGGAAGAGATTGCCGCCAGATACGGAAACCTCTTCGACATGTACGCCAACATCACCGGTGAAGATCCGTACAACCGGCCGATGCGCATCTACCCCGCCACCCACTACACGATGGGTGGACTCTGGGTTGACTATCAGCTGATGACCACGATCCCTGGCACCTACGCCATCGGTGAAGCCAACTTCTCCGATCATGGTGCCAATCGTCTCGGCGCTTCCGCGCTGATGCAGGGTTTGGCCGACGGGTACTTCGTATTGCCGTATACGGTCGGCGATTACCTCGCCGACAAGTTGGGAGACGATGTCGTCCCAACGAGCGACCCGGTCTTTGTGGAAGCGGAAAACGCCATTCGCGACGAAACGGCCATGTGGCTGTCGGTGAAGGGTACGAAATCCCCGGAGTACTACCACCGTGAGCTGGGCAAGATCGTGCAGAACGAAATTGGTATGGCCCGCGACAAGAACGGTCTCGAGAAGGCGCTCAGCGAGATCCCTGCGCTCGAGGAGGAGTTCAAGAAGAACGTTCGGGTGATGGGGGACAACACCTCCATGAACGTCGAACTGGAGAAGGTCGGCCGTGTCGCGGACTTCTTCGAACTGGCGACGCTCAAGGCTCGTGACGCCCTCGAACGAGAGGAATCGTGCGGGGGCCACTTCCGAGTCGAGAGCCAGACCGAGGAAGGTGAGGCGCTACGCGATGATGAGAACTTCCGTCACGTCTCCGCCTGGGAATGGAATGGTCAGGACACGAGCCAAACCCTTCACAAGGAACAGTTGGAATTCGACTACGTGGCGCTCACCCAGCGCAGCTACAAGTGAGCAGGTGAAAACATGAACAACGAAATCAACCTGACCCTCGAAGTGTGGCGACAGGACGGTCCCAATGAGAGCGGTCGATTCGAAACCTACGACGCGAAGGTCAGCGAGGACGCGTCGTTTCTCGAGATGCTCGATCTCGTCAACGAAGGACTCATCGAGGACGACCGCCAGCCAATCACGTTCGAGAGCGACTGCCGTGAAGGTATTTGTGGCACCTGCTCGTTGATGATCAATGGTGAGGCCCATGGCCCGAACAAGGGGCAGGCGACCTGCCAGCTGCACATGCGCACGTTCAAGAACGGTGACCACATCACGGTCGAACCATTCCGGGCGACGTCCTTCCCCATCATCAAGGACCTTGCAGTAAGCCGTGCGGCTCTGGACTCCATCCAACAGTCGGGCGGATACATCAGCGTCGGCACCGGGTCTGCTCCGGACGCCAATCTTGTGCCTGTGCCGAAGGAGGCCGCGGAGATGGCGTTCGACGCTGCTGCGTGTATTGGCTGTGGTGCCTGCGTGGCCGCGTGCCCCAACAGTGCCGCTCAGCTGTTCACCGCCGCCAAGATCCAGCACCTCAACCTGCTGCCGCAGGGACAACCCGAGCGGTGGTCACGGACCGAGAACATGGTCGACACCATGGAGGAGTTCTTCGGAACATGCACCAACCATGGTGAGTGCCATGAGGCGTGTCCGAAAGAGATCAGCCTCGACTTCATCGCGTTCATGAACCGCGATTACGTCAAGGCCAAGATCAAGAACCGCACCCTCTCCGGGCAGCGGTAGGGCGCCTCGATGTTCATTCTCGAGAACGGCACCCCCCTTCCGGCCATTCAGGGCGTGAAACACGACGGCACCCGGGGCGACATGGTCGCCTCCGTCGCCGGGTCATGGGCGGCTGTCCTCTTGTACCGAGGCGACTGGTGACCATATTGCCGTCAACAGTTGGTTGACTTCGCAACCCACGCTCTTCCGCTGATCAGCAGCGACATCAAGGTCGTGGCCGGCTCGGTGGATTCACTTGAGACCACCCAGACGCTACGCACCGGCCTGCACGTTGGCTTTCCCATGTGGGGTGAGCTCGATGCGGTGAAGGTGTCGGCAGATACCGGAGCGCCGTTCCAGCAGGGTGAGAAGACCTTTCTCCATGGCACCGGTTGGCTGCTGAATCCGGACGGCGAGATCGTGCAGTCCTTGTACTCGACGGGCCCGATCGGCCGCTTCACCGCCAGCGACATCATTCGCAAGGTGCTCTTCGAACGTCGTTGATAGGGTGCGGCGCATGTCAAAGCGTCGCATCGTTGTCACCGGAGCCAACCGCGGAATCGGGCTTGAGCTCGTCCGCTCCTTTGTCGGATTGGGCCATTCGGTGTACGGCACGGCCCGCAATCCTGATGCTTCGGAGGACCTCAAAGCCGCCGGCGCGTCAGGAATCCTGCCGCTTGACGTGTCCGACCCCGAGAGCATCACCACATTTGGCACGGAGCTCGCCGAAACGACGGACGCCATCGACCTGTTGGTGAACAACGCCGGCGTCGGCAGCGTTTCGTTCGGTGCCGAGGGAGCCGCAGTCGGCATCGACGTGGTCGACCCCGCCGTAATTACGCAGGTGTTCGAGGTCAACTCGCTTGGTCCGTTGCTGGTGACGCGGGCGCTGATGCCGTTGCTGCAGGCAGGGTCCGATGCCATCGTGTGCAACATCTCGAGTCAGTTGGGTTCGATGGTGGTCGGCGCCGGTATCGGCGACGTGCCCTACAACGTGTCCAAGGCCGCGTTGAACATGATCACCGTGAAGTACGCCAACGCCCACCCGGAGATCACGTTCGTCGCCGTGCACCCGGGCTGGGTGCAGACCGACATGGGAGGCGCGGATGCGTCACTTACCCCACCGGAGTCGGCCAGTGCGATCGCCGAGACACTCATGGGCCTCACGCAGGAAGACTCGGGCCGCTTCCTGAACTGGAACGGCACCGAGCACCCCTGGTAATCCGCCTCGTGATTGACAAGCGGCTCAGCTCGGGTTGCGGAGGGTGATCACGCCGTCGGGGTCCGCGACCAGCATGTGGCCGTTGCGAATCTCCACGCCGGCGATGGTGATCGGTTCGTTGGCCGTGCCGGCGCCGGCTTTGACCGATTTGCGGGGGCTGGTGCCCAACGCTTTGACACCCACCGGCAGCGTGTCGATGATCGCGGAGTCACGGATGTAGCCGTACACGACGATGCCCGCCCAGCCATTTTCGAAGGCGAGGGTGGCGAGTTGGTCGCCGACGAGCGCACATCGGTCGGACCCACCCCCGTCGACAACGAGCACATGGCCTTCGCCTTCGGTCTCGAGCGCGGCACGCACCAGCGTGTTGTCCTCGAATACTTCGAGCGTGCGTACCAGCCCGGCGAACGCCTTGTGGCGGCCGAATGATCGCCAAGGGGCCTGGACGACGTGGGCGTCGCCATCGTGTTCGTCGCAGAGGTCAGCGGTGGAGAGGTTCACGCCCGGAACGTTAGCTGCGAGGTACGTCGATCCACGGAATCTCCTTGTCGACCCGTGGCTCACCCGGAAGGCCAAGCACCTGCTCGCCAAGGATGTTCCGCATGATCTCGGAAGTTCCACCTTCGATACTGTTCGCCCGCGCTCGCAGGAACGCGTACCGCGGCCCGGCCTCGGTGCCGGAGACATCGAGGGTCTCGGGGCGACGGAACGAGTAGTCGTAGTCGTGCTGACCATCCATACCCATCAACTCGATGGCGAGCTCGTAGATGTCCTTGTTCAGCTCGGCGAAGGCCAGCTTGGCCACCGAACCTTCGGGGCCGGGGTTGCCGACCTTGCGGTTCTGCGACGCCCGCACGTTGGTCAGCCGGAGTGCCTCGGCCGTCGCCCACAGCTTCGTGACCTTCGCATGGCGAAGGGGCGTACGTTCGTCATCTGGCAGCGCCTGCCATACCTTCACCAGTTCGCCGATAGCGCCGCTTCCCCGCTTCGGTGCGCCACCTCCGATGGCGGTGCGTTCGTTCATCAGCGTTGTGAGCGAGGCGCGCCAACCCTCGCCAACCTCGCCGACCCGGTGGGCATCGGGGATGCGGACCTCGGTGAGGAAGACCTCGTTGAACTCGGCTTCGCCGGTGATCTGGCGCAGCGGCTGAACCTCGACACCAACGCTCCGCATATCGAGCGCAAAGTACGTCATTCCCTTGTGTTTCGGCAGGGAGGGATCGGTGCGGGTGACGAGCATGCCCCAGTCGGCCAGGTGGGCGAGTGTGTTCCACACCTTCTGCCCGCTGACGACCCACTCATCGCCATCCCGAATGGCCTTGGCGGCCAAGCCGGCGAAGTCCGACCCTGCGCCGGGCTCGGAGAAGAGTTGGCACCACCGTTCCTCGCCGGTGTACATCGGGCGGAGGAATCGCTGTTTCACGTCATCGCTGCCGTGGGTAACGATCGTCGGCCCGGCCAGATGCCGGAAGAACCCAGTCGGATCCTCGGGTTGTTTGCCGGCCGCGTTCAGCCGTTGTTCGATGTGACGCTGATTGTTGGGGGCCAGCCCCATTCCACCGTGACCTTCGGGGAAGTTGATGATGGCCAAGCCGGCGTCGAACTGGGCGCCTCGAAACGCCTCGTTCGACATCGACGACGGGTCGTTGCCCTCGAGAAGTTCATCGATGGCTGCGTCTATTCGTGCAAGATCGTCGCTCATCGCACCACTATCGCATGCGTTGTCGTGACACGACGAACGCCACGAGAAGCAAGCCGAAGCCGACCGGAACGGATGCCCAGAAACCGATCGGCGACCCGACGTCGAAGACATGCCAGATCGCACCGATCACCAGCATCGCAACCCAGGCAAGACCGGCGATGTTGAGCGCGAGGAACAACCCGAACGCCGCACCGCTCCCGAGTCCCAGTGCCGACATCTTCTCGGCGTTGGACGGTGTGGCGCCCGACGGTCGCACGTTGTTCACCCTCATGATCTACCACACGCCTGAGTCCCGACAAACAGGCTGAGGGGCCGGAGGCTGCGCCGCAGGCCCATGTCGATC
>SHLQ01000191.1 GCA_004282895.1 Acidimicrobiales bacterium | reverse complement strand
CGGGCGGGCTCATCGCCCAGCGACTGACGATGATCCCGGGATCAAGCGATGTCTTCCGGGGGAGCGTGGTCACCTACGCCTCCGATTTGAAGGCGCAACTGCTCGATGCTCCCGAGGGCCCCTCGGTCAGCGAGGAAACCGCGGAGGCCATGGCGCTCGGCGTGTGTCAGAACCTTGGTGTCGACGTCTCCGTGGCGACCACCGGGGTCGCCGGACCCGGACCCTGGGAAGGTATTCCACCGGGAACCATCTGGGTCGCGACCTGCGTCGATGGTGTTCCCGAATCCACGTTGCTTCGATACAACAACACCGACCGCACACGTACCCGCCAGTACACCACCATCACGGTATTGAACCTGTTGCGGCGGCGGCTCCTCGAGCGTTAGACGCCTCGCGCTTGTGCTGATCGGCGCCATTGTTAGGCTGGAATCGCACAACCGCCTAGTCGGCGGGGCGGCGATGCATCAGGGCATTTCGCCTCGCGGAGCACACGAGAACATCATCCTGATTGAAGGCCCGATGTTCGAGACCGACGATGCCTTGGGACGGTTTGGACTTCGACGCACGGGTCGACACCACTTCGGTTTCGACGCGAATCGTGTCACCGTGGAACAGGGGGGCGGGGAACGTGATGGTCTCGAACCCCAGGTTGGCCACTGTGGTCCCGTGAGTGAGCTCGTGCACAGAAATCCCAACCACCATGCCCAGTGTCAGCAGCGAGTTCACCAGCGGCTTCCCAAAGGGTGTGGTGGCGGCATACGCCGCGTCCAGGTGCAGCGGTGCGGGATTCATGGTCTGCGTCGTGAAGAGGACGTTGTCCGCTTCGGTAATGGTGCGGGTCAGCGCGTGATCGTGGACGTCTCCCACCTCAAATTGCTCAAACCACATCCCTTTGGGTTGCACGTCACTCCTCGTCCGTGGTGCCGTCTTCGGACGCATCCCGGTCGAGGCGCAAGGACGCCGAGTTCATGCAGTACCGCAGGCCCTCCGGACCTGGACCGTCTGGAAAGACATGACCGAGGTGTGCGCCGCATTTTGCACACGTCGATTCGGTGCGGACCATGCCGAGGCTCACGTCGCGATGTTCGTCGACGGCGCTGTCGTTCATCGGTAGCGTGAAGCTCGGCCAACCGGAGCCGGAGTCATACTTCGTCTTGCTCGAGAACAGCGGCTCGTCACAGACGCGGCAGCGGTAGGTGCCTTCGTCTTTGGTGTCCCAATACTCTCCGGTGAAGGCCCGCTCGGTCCCGGCTTCCTGGGTGACGTGGTACTCCTCGGGCGTTAGTCGCTCGCGGAGCTCGGCGTCGTTGGGGTTTGTCATGTTCTTGACCTTTCTGAAGAGGCGCACGTCTCGAATGTAGCGCCGGGGCTATCCGCCCATGGAGTAGAACCCGGCGGTTTCCAAGATGTTCCTGCGTTCATAGGATGTTCCGAACCATGGAGGAATCATGATCACTGCCACAGGCCACCGCTGGGTGGATGCCGACACCGATGTTGTTCTCGACAGTTGGTATCCGGCGTCCGGCGACGCCAATCGGGGCTGCGCGGCCGAGACCGTGGGGGTGGTCCGAGGGGAGACGTTCGAGATCTCGATCGACCCCGAAGCCGCTCCTGCGGATGCCAGTGATGCATATCTCCGTCTCCATCTCTTGAGCCGTCGTACGTTTGCACCCCATGGCCTCAACCTCGACGGCGTCTTCGGCTCTCTCGCCAATGTTGCCTGGACGACAGCTGGGCCGTGTGTCCCCGAGCGTGTGGATGAGCTGAAAGCTCGCCTGGCCCCTACGGGTCATCATGTCGGCGTCAACGGAGTCGACAAGTTCCCGCGGATGCTCGACTACGTGATCCCAGCCGGGGTGCGGATCGCCAACGCCAATCGGGTCCGTCTCGGAGCACACCTCGCGGAAGGCACCACCGTGATGCATGAGGGCTTCGTGAACTTCAACGCCGGCACGTTGGGCACGTCGATGGTCGAAGGCCGGATATCAGCGGGCGTCGTGGTGGGCCGCAACAGTGATGTTGGTGGCGGCGCATCCATCATGGGCACGTTGTCCGGCGGCGGCAAAGAAGTCATTTCCCTCGGCGAACGGTGCCTGCTTGGTGCGAACTCCGGCCTCGGTATAGCACTCGGCGACGACTGCATTGTCGAAGCCGGTCTCTACCTCACTGCGGGAACCAAAGTGGAGCTGCCCGACGGCGAGGTGCGCTCCGGCCGAGATCTCTCCGGCATCCACGGACTGCTGTTCCGCCGAAACTCCATCACGGGCGCGGTACAGGCCGTCCCGAACGGCACGGAGTGGGGCGGCCTCAACGAGGCCCTGCACACCGGTCATTAGCCGGCAGGGTCACTACCTGATCGCGTTGCCGGTCGCGAGGTCGAAGTAGTGGAACCGGCTCGAGTCGACGGCCATGGTGATCTCGGCACCGTTTCTGACGGGTGACCGGGGGCTCAAACGAGCCACATACACATCGGTCTCTTCGTCCTTACCGAGTCCCTTCTCGGCGTCATCGTCGATGGCATCCTCCACGATGTACTGCGGTGCGTCCATCGGGAAGTGCACGATGATCTCTGATCCGAGCGACTCCACCAAACGGGCAGTGGCGGTGATTTGCCGATCGGCGGGTGCGTCGACGGCGATGACGACATCTTCGAGATCTTCGGGGCGGAGACCGATGACCAGATCGGTGTTGAGGTGTTCCCGTAGAGCTGAGCCCTCGGCCAACGGATCGATGGAGATCCGCTCGGCGCCGAGCACGGCAACCGGCGCTTCGGGTGTTCCCTCGAGGCGGCCGGCGACGAGATTCATCGACGGCGAGCCGATGAAGCCCGCAACAAAGACGTTGTCCGGGCGGTCGTACAGGTCCTGCGGGGTGTCCACCTGCATGAGGTAGCCCTTGTTGAGGACCGCCACGCGGTCCCCCATCGTCATGGCTTCGACCTGATCGTGGGTCACGTAGACCGTGGTTACACCCAGGTCATGCTGGAGCGCGGCGATCTCCGCACGCATGGCGACGCGCAACTTCGCGTCGAGGTTCGAGAGGGGCTCGTCCATGAGGAAGGCACTTGGCTGACGCACGATGGCGCGGCCCATGGCTACGCGCTGGCGCTGGCCACCTGAGAGCTGGCCGGGCTTGCGGTCGAGCTGGTCGGTGAGGTCAAGAATCGCCGCGGCCTTGTTGACTCGCTCCGAGATCTCCGTTTTCGGCAACCGAGCCAGTTTGAGTGCGAAGCCGATGTTGTCGGCAACGGTCATGTGGGGATAGAGCGCATAGTTCTGGAACACCATGGCGATGTCGCGGTCCTTGGGCTCCACATCGTTGACGACCCGTCCGCCGATCGTGAGTTTGCCCGAGCTGATGTCCTCGAGCCCGGCGATCATGCGCAGCGCCGTTGACTTGCCACAACCAGATGGTCCGACGAGAACGAGAAACTCGCCATCCTCGACATCGAGTGAGATGTCATAGGTGGCTTGAAAGCCGTTTGGATAGATCTTGTTGATGTTCTCGAGTGTTAGCCCGGCCATTGTGGTCCCCCCACTGGAAGCTTGTAGTCGATCGCGGGCCCATGTTGCCCGAAGACCGCATGATAGACCCAATGTCCCCTCCAAGCCCAGTCTGATAGGGCCCCAGTGGATATCTCCCTCCGTGGGCGTTGGCCATAGAGTCGGGCAGGTGGAGCCGATGAGACCAGCCGACGCCCTATCCGATGACAACAACACTCCACTCCGGTGGCCGCTTTTCAGCGCAGGGGTCACCGAAATGAGCCGCTTGCCGATGGCGAACCACCGGGTCCGACCCCCCGAGATCATGCTCGATGGTCAGTGGGACTTCCTGCTCGTCGATAGCCCGGCGGCAGCACCCGATGGCTGGAACATGCGTATGCCGCCTCTGGACGGTTGGCGTTCGATCGATGTGCCCGGCGTCTGGACGCTGCAGGACACGGGAGATCACCCTCATTACACCAACATCGTGATGCCGTGGGATGAACAACCCCCACATGCGCCGGACGCGAATCCAACCGGCCTGTACTGCACGACGTTTGATCGACCCGACGGCGACAGGGTGGTCGTAGCGTTCGGCGGTGCGGAGAGCCTGCTCGCCGTGTGGTGCAATGGCACCTTCGTTGGCATGGGCAAAGACTCCAGACTCGATTCGAGCTTTGACCTCACCCCTCACCTCGTCGACGGCGAGAATCTGTTGTCCGTCATGGTGCCTCGCTGGAGTGATGCCACATGGATCGAGGACCAGGACCACTGGTTCCATGGCGGATTGCACCGCTCGGTCTGGCTGTACACCACTGGCTCCCAATGGATCGAGGATGTCGTATTCGATGCTGACTACGACCACCAAACGGGCGATGGAACACTGGCTGCGACCGTGGAGGTGGCGGCAACGGGGGTGATCCCTGCAGGGTGGCAGGCGCGCGTGACCTTCGGCGGTACGTCCAAAGACGCGGATGTGCCTGCGTCGCCGACGCCCACGGGTATCCATGCGCTGGTGGATGCGTACGACTTCCACGGGCACAAGGCGCACGTGTCGTTTGCAGCGCCGGACGTCGAACCGTGGTCGGCAGAGTCTCCCGTGCTCCACGACGTCCGCGTGGACTTGGTGGATGCGGACGGCGTGAGCCACCAGAGCATCGACGCGAAGGTCGGGTTCCGCCGCGTGGGAATCACTGGCCGCCAGCTTCGTGTGAATGGTGCGCCGATCCTGGTCGCTGGTGTGAACCGTCATGACCATGATCCCGATACGGGCAAGACCGTGAGCGTCGAGGACATGCGGGCCGAGCTCCACACGATGAAACAACACAACATCAACGCCGTACGCACGTCCCACTACCCGAATGACCCCGCGCTGCTCGACCTGTGCGATGAACTTGGGTTGTACGTCATCGACGAGGCGAACGTCGAGAGCCATGCTCGGCATGACTCGCTGCTGCACTCCGGAGTCTTTGATGCCGCAGTGCTGGAACGGGTACGACGAATGGTGTTGCGGGACCGTTCCCACGCGTGTGTAATCGGCTGGAGCCTCGGAAATGAGTCCGGCCACGCTCCGGTACACAATGCGGCCGCCGCATGGATTCGCCAGGTCGACCCGACACGTTTCGTCCAGTACGAGGGCGGCATCAACAACTCGTGGGGCGATCGGGGCGACGCCGCCGGTCCTGGTTCGCGCCACCGCACACCGTCGCCAGGCGAACGTTCCATCACCGACGTTATTTGTCCGATGTATGCGTCGGTGGAACAGATCACCGAGTGGGCTGAGTGGGTGGAACAGACGGACGGTGATGACCGGCCGCTGATCCTGTGCGAATTCAACCACGCGATGGGCAATTCGAACGGCGGCCTGGACCAGTACTGGGAAGCCTTCCGCTCGCACACGGCCTTGGGTGGCGGGTTCATTTGGGATTGGCGCGATCAGGGGATTCGACAGGCCACGGAGGACGGCGAGGAGTGGTGGGCGTATGGCGGCCACTTTGGCGACGAGCCGAACGATGGGAACTTCTGCATCAACGGATTGGTCGATCCGGATGGGATTCCCCACCCGGCGATGCGGGAACTCAAATGGTTGGCGCGGCCGGTCGCAGTCTCCTACGACAATGGCGCTGTCACCGTTGAGAACCGACGCAGCCATACGTCACTCGACGACGTCGCCATCTCGTGGCAGGTGGAATCGGATGGCACACCAATGGGTTCGGGGGAGCTGGAGCTTCCGGCGATCGCGCCAGGTGAGTCGGCCACATGGGAACTGCCGATCCCGACGCCACGGATCATGCCCGCCCACGAAATGACGCTGACCTTCACGACCTCGCTCAAAAAGGGGT
>SHLQ01000043.1 GCA_004282895.1 Acidimicrobiales bacterium | reverse complement strand
TGCTCGACGATGCCACTGTTCGGCTCAAAGCGTGGATCGACGCGCCGGCGACGGGTCCCAACGACACGCTCATGGCCGAACTCAGGGCGGCGATCGATGACGATCTGAATACGCCGCACGCATTGGCTCTCATTGACGCCAGCGCCGCGAAGCGTCAGCCCATTCGGGAAGCGGCTGCGTTGTTGGGTGTGACGCTCTAGGTCACTCGAAGACGCCGTTGACCTCTTCGCAACCGACGTCGCTGTCCCCGGGATTTACCTGTGCGGTTCCCACAGAGACGAGCAGGAACTCGGGCCAGCATCGGTCGTTGCCGGTGCCGCCGCTGAGGTCGTCGCTGCCGGCGCCGCCCGTGATCAGGTCGTGGCTGGCGCCACCGGATACTACGTCGTTCCCCTGAAAGCCATCGACGATGTCGCTGCCGTCATCGCCAAACAGTTGGTCGTTGCCGCCTTCACCGCCGACATAGTCGTCGCCGACACCGCCGCGGATGATGTCATCGCCACCGGGGAAGAACGTCGTGGTGCCTGGCTCATCGAACTGGCGGCCGTCGTCGCCGAGCAGGTGATCGGCTCCGTCACCGCCCTCGATCGTGTCGTTGCCGTTCCCACCGATGATCGTGTCGTCGCCGATCGAGCCGAGGAGCTCGTCGTCGTCATCTCCGCCGTCAATGACGTCGTTTCCAGCCTCACCGTTGATCGTGTCGTCCTGAGATCCACCGAAGAGCGCGTCATCACCTCGACCGCCGAGAATGGTGTCGGTGCCGTCTCCGCCGTCGATGATGTCGTTGCCGGGGGAGCCGCGCAGCACATCCGGACCGACTTTGCCGAGGATCTTGTCGCCGTGGTTACCGCCATCGATTGTGTCGGCGCCGCTGTTGCCCCGGATGACATCGCGTTGTGGTCCGCCGTCAATGGTGTCTCGGCCGGCATTGCCGTCGATGACGTCCCGGCCAAGTCCGCCGAAGACGGTGTCGTTGCCACCGCCGGCGCGAACGCGGTCGCGTCCCTCACCGGCATCGATGATGTCGTTGCCGTCGCCGGCGCAGATCCGGTCGTCGCCGGCTCCGGCGTTGATGATGTTTGCGGATGGACCGGCGAGGATCACGTCGTCGCCGTCGGTTCCCTCGATAAGGGCGGCATCACTGTTGATCGTCACCGCCCGTCCCATGCACGCTGCTTGGGCCGAAAGCGGGCTTGTGGTGAAGAGCAGCGATGACGTGACCGCCACCGTCATCAGTACGCCAGTTGTTCGCGACGCGTGTGATGTCATCAGTTGAGTCCCTTCGTGCCCGCGGGATCGTAGCCAAAGCCTGGTTCCGCTCACCAATGCTGTCTCGGCAAGCCGGTAGCATTTCTTTACATGAGCGCCCTTACCGTAACTCTTCCTGACGGCTCCCAAAGGTCACTGCCCGAAGGGTCGACCGCGGGTGACCTCGCGGCCGAGATCGGGCCGGGCCTTGCAAAGGCCGCGGTTATTGCCATTGTCGATGACAAGGAGATCGACCTCGACGTGCCGTTGGCCGACGGCGCCGATGTTTCCTTGGTGACCGCCTCGGATGAGCTGGGACTGCACACGATCCGCCATTCGACGGCGCACCTGATGGCGCAGGCCATCCTCGACCTTCATCCCGGCGCCCGATTTGCGATCGGACCCCCGATCGAACACGGCTTCTACTACGACTTCGATCTGCCCGATGGCAAGACCCTCAACGATGAGGATCTCGAGGCCATTGAGGCACGTATGCATGAGCTGGTGGCGGCGGATCAACCGTTCGAGCGTTATGAGATCTCGGTGCCCGAGGCGCTCGACCTGTTCAAGGACGAGCCCTACAAGATGGAAATCATCGAGGCCGTGACCAGTGGTGCGGCCAACAGCGATGATGCCGGCGAGCTGAGCGGCGACACCGTCAGCTACTACCGCAACAGCGACACCTTTCTCGACATGTGCACCGGCCCGCATGTCCCGAGCACGGGCCGTCTTGGCCACTTCAAGCTGCAGCGGGTGGCCGGCGCGTATTGGCGCGGCGACGAGAAACGACCACAGCTGCAACGTATCTACGGCACCGCGTGGTCATCGAAGAAGGAACTGAAACAACACCTCGTTCGACTCGAAGAGGCCGCGAAGCGCGATCATCGTCGGCTCGCGCAGGAGCTGGATTTGGTCAGCTGGCCGACCGAGCTTGGGCCGGGTCTGGCTGTGTGGCACCCCAAGGGTGCGATCATCCGCAAGATCATGGAGGACTACAGCCGACAACGGCATGAGGAGGGTGGGTACGACTTCGCCTACAGCCCTCACATCGCGAAGTCGGTGTTGTGGGAGACCTCCGGACACCTCGACTTCTACGCCGACGGTATGTACCCGCCCATGGAGATGGATGGCGCGTCGTATTACCCGAAGCCGATGAACTGTCCATTCCACGTGTTGATCTTCAAAAGTGGTCAGCGTTCCTATCGCGAGCTTCCGAAGAAGATTTTCGAGCTGGGCACGGTCTATCGGTATGAGTTGTCCGGTGCCGTTCACGGGCTTATGCGCAGCCGCGGCTTCACCCAGGACGACAGTCACGTGTTCGCAACGCGCGAACAGATCGCGGACGAACTCTCCAGCCTGCTCGACTTCATGCTCGGTGTGCTCCGGGACTTCGGGTTCACGGAGTTCGAAGCCAAGCTCTCGACTCGTCCGGAAGAGAAGTCCGTCGGCGACGACGAGATATGGGATTCGGCCACCGCCGGGTTGCAGGCTGCACTTGAGGCGCATGGCCTCGACTACGTCGTCGACGAAGGCGGCGGTGCCTTCTACGGTCCCAAGATCGATGTCGACGTCCGCGATGCGATCGGCCGCGCATGGCAGCTGTCCACCATCCAGTTGGACTTCAACCTTCCGGAACGTTTCGAACTGGAGTACGTCGCGCCGGATGGCGAGCGAAAGCGCCCTGTCATGATCCACCGCGCGCTCATGGGATCGATCGAACGCTTCTTCGGTGTGCTGATCGAGCACTACGCGGGCAACTTCCCGGCATGGCTTGCGCCCGTCCAGGCGCGCATTCTCCCGGTGGCGGAGGCGCACGAAGACTATGCCCGCGGCGTCGCCGACCGTCTGCGAGCCGCGGGCTTTCGGATTGAGGTCGACGCCGCAAATGATCCGCTCGGCAAACGCGTAAGGAACGGCAAGGTTCAGAAGATCCCCTACGTTCTCGTTGTCGGCGATGACGACATGGCCAACGACACGGTGGGGGTCAATGCTCGGGGTGTCAAGGACGTCGAACGTGACGTGACCGTCGATGCCTTCACCGAGCGTCTCGCGGCCGATGTCGCGGCCAAATCGTGACCGTGGCCGATACATCGGGTCACCACATGGAGCGCCTTTGGGCCGGTTGGCGGATTCCGTACATCCTTGCCGACCATGATGAACGCGCCAAGGGCACGATTCCTGGTTTGTCGCTGTTTGAAGGAATCGAACAGTCGGGGCTCGGCGACGAGACGACCTACATCCTCTGGCGTGGCGATCGATGCTTCGCGCTGCTCAACGCCTACCCGTACACCTCCGGCCACCTCATGGTGTTGCCAAAGGTGGCCCATGCCAATCTCGAAGACCTCGATGACGAAACCTACGACGAGTTGTTCCGTGGCGTTCGGATGGGGGTGAAAGCGGTGAAGGCTGCCTATGACCCGCAGGGTGTCAACGTGGGTATCAACCTGGGACACGCAAGCGGCGCCGGGGTACCCGATCATCTGCACGTGCACGTTCTTCCGCGTTGGGCGGCGGACACGAACTTCATGACGAGTGTCGCCGAAGCTCGGGTGTTGCCCGAGTCACTGGCCGACGTGTGGCGGCGCCTGCAAGCGACGTGGCCGGATTCGGCGCCATCGTCGTAGGGTGATGCGGTGAGCGAGGACTACGTCGACGAACTACCCGAAGACCTCAATGCGGTCGATTTCGTCGGGCCCTATCTGTTCCCGAACAACAGCCGACGTCGCATCCCGGGAATTCTCTACATACTGACCGGTGCGGCCTGTATCGCCTGGTGGGCCGCGCAGGGCGACGACTCGTCCGCCCTCGTCAACGGCGGTCTCGCGTTGGGTGGCGCCGCGCTTGTCATCGTGGGTCTGTATCAGCTGCAGGGTGGTTGGGACCTGGTCGTCGATGAGCAGGACGCCTTGGTGGCAGCTACCCGTTCGGTCGGCTTTCCGGTGGGGCACGCATCGGCGCAGATGGCCTGGCGAGGCCTTCGCAGCCGCCCGACCTGGCGAATTCTCCTCTACAGCAACGAGTCGCCTCCGAAGTCGCGGGGGTTCGCGATGGTCGACGGCGTCGACGGCGAAGTCTTGACGACGTTGGTGGAAGACAATCCCGAGGACTGGTCCACCCTCGAACTCCCCGCCGAAGACTGAGTTACGACACCTCTCGGATCGTTCGCTCAACCCGGCTCAGGCGGGTGGCCAGCACGCGCGTCGTTGCCTGACCAAGCTGTTCGATCGAGACATCGCCCGATGGCGTCCGGGCCCGTTTCGCCCAGTCGCGGGAATGCAGGGCTTCCAACCGATCGCCGAGGGTGTCCATCAGCGATTCGATGTGCTCGAGCGCTTCCGCCGCGGACGCTGGCCATGGACCCGAGCCAGAGTCGGACATGGCGGCTTCGACCTCGCTACCGAGCGCTTCCGGATCGTTGTAACTCGTTGTTCGGATCGCGTCCGTGAGCACCCGAACCTGTTCCAGCGCAGCACCAACGTCACTCGCCGCACTCTGCCCGGAGCTGCCTTCGACCGTGTAGAAGTCCTCAATGTTCTTGGGCGGTTGTACCCGTAGCGCCTGCTCCCATCGCCGGGGCATCGAGCGAATCGAGGAGATGATGAACGGCGGCTGCAGTCGGTCGTACTGATCGGACATATGAAGAGTGTAGAAGCCGCCAGTGGTAGCCTGTCGAGAACAAAAGGGGAGTCGAAATGTTCGACGGAAACATGCGAGAACAGGTCGACCGGGGTCTCGAACCGATAGGGGTCGCCCTGCGCAACGCCGGCTTCACCGCCGACGTGCTCACCATTACCGGCATCGGCATGTCGACCGCGGCTGCGATCACGATCGGTAGTGGCCATCTCCTGCTGGGCATGGTGCTGATGTTCCTCACCGGGATTCCCGATGCGCTCGACGGGGCGGTCGCGAAGGCCAGTGGCACGTCGTCATCGCGCGGGGCCTACTTCGACTCCGTTTCCGATCGACTCAGCGACATCATCCTGTTCTCGGGTGTCGCCTGGTACCTGTCGGACACACGCGATAGCCAAATCCACATGCTGCCCGTGGCGGTCATGGGTGTTGCGCTCATGATCTCCTATCAGCGGGCCAAGGCGGAGTCTCTCGGGTACGACGCCAAAGGCGGGCTCATGGAACGCGCGGAACGATTCATTGCCCTCGGCGTTGGGTTGTTCCTCGGCAGCTTCAACGATGATCTTCTGATCATCGTGCTGTGGGTGATGTTTGCACTCACCGCCATCACCGCCGTGCAGCGGTTCGTGAAGGTGTGGAAGCAGGCCAGCGAAGGTCATCCGAAAGCGCGGCGATAGCGTCGCACCATGGTCGGTTCTCCCGATCCCACGACGATGCACAAGGCTGCTGCTGCGGTCTCGCGCCGCGCGCCCGTGGCGTTGGCCCGTCAGGCCACGCGGTACGGCGGGCGGATGGCGTCTCTTTTTGCCGGCGACCGTCGAGTCATGGTCGAACGAAATCTGCGTCGCGCCAAAGCAGCCAACCTCACGGATGAGGAGTTGAACCGCAGCGCCGGGGCGATGTTCGAGTCCTACGCCCGGTACTACTACGACAGCTTTCGGTTGCCGTCACTTTCGGCGGAAGAGATCGATGAAGGGTTCAGCTACACCGGATTCGAGCACATCGCCCAGCCGGTTGCCGATGGCATTGGACCGCTACTGATCCTGCCCCATCTCGGCGGCTGGGAGTGGGCCGCGTTCTGGTTGACCAAGGTGATGAACATCGGGGTCACGGCCATCGTGGAGCCCCTTGAACCTCCGGACCTGTTCGAGTGGTTCCAGGACTTTCGCGAATCGCTCGGGATGTCGGTCGTGCCGGTGGGAAAGGACGCCGCTCCGGCGATCCTCGAGTCGGTCAAGCGTCGCGACGCCGTGTGTATGCTCAGCGACCGCGCGGTGGCCGGTGCATCCGCAGTTCCGGTCGAGTTCTTTGGTGAGCGCACGATGCTGCCCGCGGGACCGGCAACCGTGGCCCTGCGGACGGGCGCTCCGCTCGTGCCCGTCGCCGTGTACTTCCGGGGTGAACAACACTTCGCCGATGTCCGTCCCGCGGTTCCGGCTATTCGGGAAGGCCGGTTTCGGGACGATGTGCAGCGCATCACCCAGGATCTTGCCGTCGAGCTCGAACGGTTCATTCGGGCGGCGCCGGAGCAATGGCACGTCTTTCAGCCCGGATGGCCCAGCGACTTCCGGGCACTCGGCCGGCCGCTACCCGATACCTACAAGGGGTTGTAGTGCGGATCGGGATGATCAGCCCGTACAGCCTCAGTGTCCCCGGTGGGGTGCAAGGGCAGATCCTCGGCCTCGCCCAAGCGTTGCGCGAACGGGGGGAGTATGTACGGGTGTTGGGGCCATGTGATGGACCACCCCCGGCGCCGTTCGTCACCCCGTTGGGCAACAGTGTGCCGACGGGGGCCAACGGCTCGATCGCGCCGATCGCACCCGACCCCGCAGCGCAGCTCAGGACGATTCGAGCGCTTCGCGATGAAGACTTCGATGTCGTGCACCTGCATGAACCGCTGGCGCCCGGTCCGACAACGACCGCGATGTTGCTCCGGCCAGCGCCAATGGTCGGCACGTTCCACGCCGCGGGCTCCAGCCGCGCCTACGAGGCCTTCCGGCCGCTCCTGTCGCGGGGAGCGCGTCGGTTGGAGAGACGGTTCGCCGTGTCCGAGGACGCTCGGGAGATGGCGAAGGCGGCCCTCGGTGGGACCTACGAGATTGTGTTCAACGGAGTCCATGTAGCGTCGTTTCAGCTCGGGAGGCACACCAAGACCGAAGGTCCAACGGTCCTGTTTCTTGGTCGACACGAGGAGCGAAAGGGTCTTGCCGTGCTGCTGCGTGCGGTCGATCAGATGGGCCCGGACGTTCGCGTGTGGATCGCCGGGGATGGCCCGGAGACAGCGCAGCTCCGGTCGCTGTATGCGGCCGACCCGCGCCTCGAGTGGCTTGGGGAGATCAGCGATGAGGAGCGAGGTGAACGGTTGCGTGGGGCCGACGTTTTGTGTGCGCCGTCGCTGCGGGGTGAGTCGTTCGGCATCGTGCTCTTGGAGGCAATGGCAGCCAACACGGCCATTGTTGCGTCCGATCTGGCCGGCTACGCCCGGGTGGCCCGAGCCGGCATCGATGCGGCGTTGGTGCCTCCCGGCAACGTCGACTCGCTCGCTACCGAGCTGACGTCGATGCTGACCAACGTCGATCGTCGCGAGCGGTTCGTGGCGTCGGGTGCGGAGCGAGTCCTGACCTTCTCGATGCGGGCGTTGTCCGAGATCTATCTCGAGGCCTATCGCGACGTGTTGGTCAACGCCGACCACTAGCATGGTCGGTCTGTCTTCTTGAGGTTCGCATGTCCTTTCGAGTTCCCGCGCTGTTCGCGCTGCCGGCAATCGCTCTAGCTGTCATATTCATCGTTCTTGGGTTCCTGTGGTGGCCGTTCTATCTGCTTGCGCTCCCCGCAGCAGCTGCCGTCGTCACCCTGTTGTGGTGGCGGGCAGACGACGCCGCAATCGCCTCTCTGAATGCCCGCGGTGCGGGTGAGATCGAAGGTCAACGTTTTCGCAACGCACTGGAAGCGTTGTGCCTGCGGGTTGGCCTCGAGCAGCCCGCCCTGATGGTCGTCGACTCCGACGCGACGAACTTGGCGGCAATCTCCATCCGACGCAACACGCTGGTCGCCACCAGCACGCTGTTGGCGAAACTCGACGCGATGCAGACGGAAGGTGTCGTGGCCCATGCGATCATGAAGCTGATGCCCCCAAAGCCGCGATATCAGGCGTTGGTTGCGTCCGCACCGTGGGCCATGGTCGGCTTACAAAAGCGCCTCGCTCGCCGATGGGACGAGGTTGAGGATGGTGTCGTGCAATACGACCTGGCAGGAGTGGAACTCACCCGTTACCCGCCAGGACTGCGTTCGGCGCTGGAACTCCTTGACGATTCGACCACCGAAGTCATGGGCGGTGAACACCTCGGGACAACCTGGTTGGTGCCACCACATGCGGAGCGGACCCCGATTTCTCATCGGGTGGAAGTGCTTGGAGAACTCTAAATGATCGAGAATCGGCGTATTGCGGGCGTCGTTGTCGCGCTGGGACTCGTCGCCTCCGCGTGTTCGGGTGGTGAAGAGACGGCCTCCGTGGACAGCTCCACGACCACCAGCACGACCAGCACCACGACGACCTCCACAACGACCACACTGCCCGAAGCGGTCGCGTCGACAGAGGAAGAGACCACGACCACCACGATCGAAGAGGTGTACGACGGCCCGGTGTTTCCGTTGACCGGCGAGCCGCTTGGTGATGCCGAGATCGAGAACCAGCCGGCGATGGTTATCAAAATCTCCAACAACGATGCCCGAAGCCGGGCTTCGCTCACCGGCCTGGATCAGGCTGACGTGATCTTCGAGGAGCGGATCGAGGCGAACGCCACCCGCTTCGCTGCGGTGTTCCACAGTGCAATTCCCGACATCATTGGGCCGGTCCGTTCCGCCCGTACCACCGACATCGATATCGTCGGCAACCTCAGCAATCCGTTGTTCGGCTACTCCGGCAGCAACGAGGGTGTTGCGCGACAGATCCGCGAAGCCGACCGAACCGGCGTCTTGACCCGCGTTACCGCAGAGACGGGTGCATCACCGTTCTTTCGCGACACGAACTACTCGGCGCCGGACAACCTCATGGTCGATGGCGCGGACATGTTGGAGTACACGCCCGACGATGCGGTCGCTCCAAGTCCGGTTTTCAGCTACGCCGACAATGTGGTCGATCTCGGTGAGCCGTCGTTTGGTGTTCGCGCGACCGCCCGCAGCAACGGCACGTACGTCTGGTCGGCCGACGATGCTGCATACATGCGGTTCCAGGGCGACGAACCTCACATGACACGCGAGGACGTGCCAATCATGCCCGAGAACGTCATCATCATGACGACGACATATGTGGCGAGCCGCATCGACCGGACTTCGGTCGATGCGATCACCGTTGGCTCCGGTGATGTGCAGGTCTTCTCCAACGGGTATGCGGTCGAGGGCACCTGGACTCGGGAGTTTGCCCGGGACCCGATCACGCTGGAAACCCCCGACGGCCAGGAGATCGGTCTCGCGCCCGGTCAGACATGGGTTGTGCTCGCCCCGGTGGGAACGTCTGTGCTTATCGGTGCGCTTGAGGTTGAACGTCTTCTGGGATGAGCTTTCCGGCGCGTCATCGCTAGTATTCATGCCATGAGCGATCAGTCCAGCACGAGTCGAACAACGGGAACACAACTGGTCAAGCGCGGCCTTGCAGAAATGCTCAAAGGTGGCGTCATCATGGACGTCGTCACCCCGGAGCAGGCAAAGATTGCCGAGGACGCCGGTGCGGTTGCCGTCATGGCGCTGGAGCGGGTACCCGCCGACATTCGCGTCGACGGGGGTGTGGCTCGAATGAGCGACCCGGAGATGATCGATGGTATCCAGGCCGCGGTATCCATTCCCGTCATGGCGAAGGCGCGCATCGGCCATTTTGTGGAGGCCCAGATTCTCGAATCACTGGGGGTCGACTACGTCGATGAGTCCGAGGTCCTGACGCCAGCTGACGAGGCCCACCACATCGACAAGTGGGCCTTCAAGGTTCCGTTCGTGTGTGGCGCCACCAACCTCGGTGAGGCACTACGCCGAATCAGCGAGGGCGCGTGCATGATTCGCTCCAAGGGCGAAGCCGGCACCGGCGACGTTGTTCAGGCGGTGCGTCACCTGCGATCGATCCTCGGCGACATCAAGAAGGTCGGTCAGGCCGACGGGCCGGAGTTGTTCGACTGGGCCAAGAAGATCCAGGCACCGCTTCCTCTCGTGCAGGAGATCGCCGAGACCGGTGAGCTACCCGTTCCACTCTTCTGTGCCGGGGGCCTCGCCACACCGGCAGACGCCGCTTTGGCGATGCAGCTGGGAGCACAGTCAGTCTTTGTTGGTTCAGGCATCTTCAAGTCCGACAATCCCGCACCGCGGGCCCGTGCGATTGTGGAAGCAACCACCAACTTCAATGACCCCTCCATTCTGGCGAAGGTGTCCCGTGGTCTCGGAGCACCGATGACCGGCATCGCGATGGACGAGCTCGACGTCCAGTTCGAAGACCGCGGCTGGTGACGATTGGGGTCCTCGCCCTACAAGGGGCGTTTCGGGCTCACATCCTGGCCTTGCGGTCACTTGGGTATGACGCGGTCGAGGTGCGCACGCCCGCACAACTTGCCGAGGTTGACGCGCTGGTCATGCCTGGCGGCGAATCGACGACGATGTCGATGCTGCTCGAAAGCTCCGAACTGTTCGAGCCGCTGTCGGCTCGTTTGGCCGAGGGTATGCCTGCCCTGGGGACCTGTGCCGGCCTCATTCTTTTGGCGGCCGAGATCGAGGACGGCCGCCCGGACCAGCGTTCGTTCGGTGCATTGGACATCTCCGTGCAGCGCAACGGATACGGCCGCCAGATCGAAAGTTTCGAAACCGAACTTCACGTCGAGGGATTCGATTCGCCGATGCCGGCCGTGTTCATTCGGGCGCCGCGGGTGACGCGGACGGGCGAGTCCGTTGAGGTTCTGGCCACCAATGATCTGGGTGAGCCGGTCATCGTGCGCTCGGGAAAGGTGTTTGGCACGGCTTTTCACCCGGAGCTCTCATCGGACACTCGATTGCATCGCCTGTTCGCCGAATCCGTCGCATACTGGAGATCGAAGTAGGAGGTACCCGATGTCTGGGCATTCCAAATGGGCAACAATCAAGCACAAGAAAGGGGCCGCGGACAAGAAGCGGGCCAAGCTGTTCGCGAAGCTCATCAAGCAGGTTGAGGTGGCGGCCCGTCAGGGTGGGGGCGACATGGATGCCAACGCCACGTTGCGCACGATGTACCAGAAAGCGCGTGACTCCTCGGTGCCGCTGGACACGATCGAACGGGCCATCAAACGCGGCACGGGTGAGCTCGAAGGGGTCAACTACGAACCGATCACGTACGAGGGGTATGCGCCCGCCGGAGTTGCCCTCTACGTCGAAGCGCTGACCGACAACCGGAATCGAACAGGGTCCGACATGCGATCCGTGCTCTCGAAGAATGGCGGCTCGATGGCCGAACCCGGTTCCGTGGCCTGGCAGTTCGAACGGAAGGGTGTCATCACCCTCGATCGTGCACTCGATGAAGACGAGCTGATGATGATGGCGCTGGAGCACGGCGCCGAGGATCTCGTCGACGAGGGTGATACGTGGCGGTTGACCTGCGCACCGACCGATCTCAACGGCCTACGCGACGCGCTGGAATCGGCAGAGGTGGCGTTCGAAAACGCGGATCTGACGATGTTGCCCACATCAACGGTCGAAGTCACTGATGTGTCGGACGCCAAGGCCGTTCTTCGCCTCATCGACGCACTGGACGACAACGACGATGTGCAGGATGTGTTCGCCAACTTCGACATGCCCGATGAGGTCATGCAGGCGGCAGCCGCCGAGTAACTAGGCGGGTCCCATCACCAGGCAGCCGTTGTGGCCGCCGAAACCAAACGAGTTGGACAACGAAGGTCCGGGGGTCCAGTCGCGGGCCTCGCCCACTACGAGATCGATTTCGGGCATCGCCGGATCAGGAGTCGTGTGACCGACCGTTGGTGGGATCTTGCCGTGTTGCATGGCCAGCACGATGGCCGCGGCCTCGAGCGCACCGGCGGCACCGAGCGCATGGCCGGTGACACCTTTCGTGGAGGTCACCGCAGGGCGGTCGGTTCCACCGAACACTTTGTTGATCGCTTCCGCCTCAGCCGCGTCGTTCAAGGGGGTGGAAGTGCCATGGGCGTTGATGTGGGTGATGTCGGCGGGGGAGAGGCCAGCATCTTCGAGTGCAAGTTCGATGCAGTTGACGGCGCCCACGCCACCAGGTGACGGTGCCGTGATGTGATGGGCGTCGGCGGTGGACGCGGCGCCAAGGACCTCGGCGAGAATGGTTGCACCTCGTGCCTCTGCTCGTTCCCATTCTTCGAGGATGAGCACCGCGGCGCCCTCGGCCATGACGAAGCCGTCACGGTTGAGGTCGAAGGGGCGGCTGAAGTTCTCGTTCGAAAGTGCCGTCATGTTGCGGAACCCGGCAAGCGCCGTCACGGTGAACGACGCCTCGCTGCCTCCCGCCATGACCGCATCACATCGTCCGCTGGCAATCCAGCGGGCGCCGTTGCCGATCGAATGGGTGCCAGCCGCACATGCGGTCACGGTGTTCTCGGCCGGGCCTTGCCATCCGTACCGCATGCTGAGTCCGCCCGCGGCAGCGTTGGCCATCATCATCGGAACGAGGAACGGCGACACCCGCCTTTCACCCTTCTCATACCGGGTGATGATCTGGTCCTCGAGTGTCGTCAGGCCACCGATGCCGGTGCCGATGAAGACGCCGCGACGCGTAGGTGCCGCGTCGATCTCGCCGGCTTGTTCAAGTGCCTCCGCCGCAGCGGCGAACGCGAACTGAGCGAACCGGTCGGTGCGGCGCGCTTCCTTCGAGTTCTCGAAGTGGGGCGCCGGATCGAAGTCGTTGACCCGGCGTTCGACATTCTCGACCGGTCCCTGAAGACCCTGCCAGAACGCGTCGCGACCTATGCCGCAAGGAGCGACAACGCCGACGCCGGTGACCGCGACTCGACGGTGATCCATTACAGCTTGGATGTGATGAGGTCGAACGCGCCCTTGACGGTCTCGACGCCTTCGAGCTCGGACTCCTCGACGCTGACGTCGAATTCTTCCTCGAGTGCCATAACGAGCTCGACGAGGTCGAGGCTGTCGGCATCGAGGTCATCCGCGAAGGACGCCTCCATGGTTACCTTGTCGGCGTCGACAGCAAGAACCTCGACGGCGCACTTGGTGAAACGTTCAAAATTGTCACTCATTGTGTTCTCCAAAACTCCAGAGTTGGTAAAGCCTAGATCCATTTCAGCCCATCGCCATACCACCGTCGACCGGCAGGATTGTGCCGGTGATGTATCCGGCGTCCTCCGAGGCGAGGAACCGCACCGCCGCAGCGATTTCGTGGGGTGCACCCATACGTCCTAGTGGGACGGCTGCGGTCATCGCGGCGAGCTGATCCTCGGTGAGCGCCGCCGTCATGTCGGTTTCGATTGGACCTGGCGCGACCACGTTGACCGTCACGTTGCGGGAGGCGAACTCCTTGGCGAGCGTGCGGGCCAAACCGTGCAGCCCTGACTTGGAGGCTGCGTAGTTGGCCTGTCCTGCCTGTCCACCGATGCCAACGATCGACGAGATGAAGACCATGCGGCCAAAGCGGGCCTTCATCATCGACTTCACTGCTCGTTTGGCAACCCGGAATCCGCCAGTGAGGTTCGCGTCGATGACGGATGTGAAATCGTCCTCGCTCATACGAAGCATCAGCCCATCTTTGGTAATGCCCGCGTTGGACACGACGATCGTGACGGGCCCCAACTCTTCCTCAACGGCGGAGAACGCCTGATCAACGGACTCGGCATCGCTTACATCGCAGTAGACCCCGAAGATGCCGTCTTCTTCGATCGGCGTCGATCGATAGGTGGCCGCCACCTTGTGACCGGCATCGCGTAGTGCTTTGGCCGTCGCCAGGCCGATGCCACGGTTGGCCCCTGTGACGAGCGCGACCCTCTCGCTGATGGTGTCGTCGGTGCTCATGGGTGTCCTAGGTCGGTGGCTGCCAGCGAATGATCGCCGACGCCCAGGTCATGCCGAATCCGAAGCCGTTCATGAGCAGCACATCCCCGGGCTTGATTCGGTCGTCGCCAACCGCAGTATCGAGAGCGACCGGAATCGTGGCTGCTGAGTTGTTTGCGGTCTCACCGATCGTGACGATCGCCTTTTCCATCGGAAGGCCTATGTGCTTGGCGATCGATTCGATGATGCGCACGTTCGCCTGATGGGGGACCATCCAGTCGATGTCGTCGATTGTCATGTTCGCGGCGGCCAGCGCTTTCTTGGCCGACTTCGACGCGGCGCGGACGGCCGTTCGAAACACTTCCTTGCCGTCCATGTTGATGTAGCCGCCGTGGTCCGTGAAGCCGATGTGGCGGGATGAGCCGTCGGCACCGAGGTCGAACGCCAGCAGGGTTTGGTCGTCGGCGCGTTCGATGACCGCAGCACCCGCGCCGTCACCAAAGAGGATCGCGGTGTTGCGGTCGTCCCAGTCAACGTAGGTGCTCAGGCTGTCCGCGCCAATGACAAGGACTCGATCCAGCCCCGTGGCAATAAACCCGTTGGCGGCCGTGAGTGCATACATGAAGCCGGAACACACGGCCTGCATGTCGCATGCACCGCCTCGAATACCGAGCGCATCGTGCACCACGGCGGACGTTCCGGGCATCAGCTGGTCCGGGGTGGACGTCGCAACAATGACGAGGTCGATGTCTTCGCCGGTGAGGCCACATTGTTCGAGCGCCAGTCGCCCGGCGCGAATCGACATGTCGCCGGTTGAACCACCAACGTGGCGCTCTCGAATCCCAGTCCGCTCGCGAATCCACTCGTCGCTCGTGTCGAGGCTCTCGGCCAGCTCGTCGTTGGTGACAACCTTCTCCGGGAGATAGGACCCCCAGCCGATGATACGGCTGCCCGTCACGACTGCCTCAGCCAGGCGATGGGCTGTCGAGCGGTGACTCGTTCTCCAGGCAGAGCGAGGAACCCCTGAATCTCGCCGGCGAACGAGGAGCGAACCTCGGTTTTGCCGATCATCCCCAGCACGGCGCCGGCAGTGATCGTTGTGCCCACGCCCATGGTTTCCGCCGGCTCGAAGACGCCGGCCGAGGGGGACACGACAAGCCGCTCCGTCGCGAACAGGTGCTCACCTTCATGCGCAGGGGCAGGAGCCGGGCTCTCGGACAAAGCTTCGAGCAACCCATCGAGGTCGCTCGGTGTATTCACGGTGATACGTCGGCTGTCGGGAAGCGTGCGTTTCGCCATACCGGTCAACACGGCTCCAGGACCGATTTCGATGAACGTCGCCGCCCCTTCGGATTCGAGTGCATGCAGCGATTGCCGCCACCGAACCGGCGAACACAGCTGCGCGTTCAGTAGGGCCTGCCAGTCCGACGCGTCCACATGGCGGGATGCATCGACGTTCGTAATCACGAACGTGTCGGCGTCGCGGAATTCGACCTGATCGATGGCTTTGCGCAATCGATCCCGGGCCGGCGCCATGAACGGCGTATGGAATGCCCCACCGACAGCGAGACTCATGCTGCGCTTTGCGCCCAGTTCCTTGGCGACAACACCCGCTTCGTCGACCGCCCCGGCCTCGCCCGCAATCACGACCTGACCAGGAGCGTTGTAGTTGGCAACCCATACGTCGCCCGGAACTCGGGCACAGGCGATATCGACTCGCTCGTCATCAAGACCCAGTACGGCGGCCATGGTTCCAGCGTTTTCCTCGGCCGCGGCCTGCATCGCATCGCCTCGTTCGGTGACGAGTTGTATCGCGTCCTCGAAGTCGAGGACCCCGGCGCCCGCAAGTGCGCTGTACTCGCCGAGGCTGTGTCCGGCATGCCCGGCCGATTCGACCCCAACCCGGGTCACGGCGTCGAGGCCGATCATCGACATAAGGAATGTGGCGATCTGACTGTTGCGCGTCAGCTTCAACGCATCCGCGTCCGCGTCGAGCAACAACGCACCAAGATCCCGGCCAGCGATTTCGCTGGCCTCAGACACAAGCTCCCAGGAAGGGTGGTCCTGCCACGAGGCTCCCATTCCGGGCGCCTGCGATCCCTGACCCGGGTACACAAAGACGATCATCCCGACACGCTAGGTGGTCGAAGAGCCACGGGCCACTCTTACATGTCGACACTTCCGGTCGACGTTCGCGGGAACCTGCATGGTCGCTTCGCGAGGCTTCGCTCCCCGCACGCTCTTCACCGGGTTCGCTGGACTTCTTCTCGCTGCTACGCTCTTGAACTCCACTATCCATGCCCGGGTGGCGGAATTGGCAGACGCGAGGGATTCAAAATCCCTTGTCCTTCGGGGCGTGTGGGTTCAAGTCCCACCCCGGGCACCGTGAAGCGCTCGATGATCGAACGTCGGCTCCGAGAAGTCGCAGATGAACTGAAGCGGGTGCGCGCCGAATTGGCTGTGTCCACCGAACAACTGGCCCACTTCGACAACGAGGCCGATGAGGCCCGCATCCGGTCGATGGTGTCCGAGACACCCCTGTCCGAGCAGTCGTATCAGGACGCTGCTCGTCATGCGGAGACGATGCGCAAACACCATGTGGACCTGGAAGAACGACTTGTCGCGCTGGAGCAGCGTCAGGACGATCTTCTCGACCAGATGCTCTCATGAGCGACGACAGCGCCCCCGCCCCTGCGAAAGCTCGCATTGTTGTCGCGGAAGACGAGGCGATCATCCGGCTCGATCTGGTCGAAACGCTTGCGGAAGAAGGGTACGACGTTGTTGCCGAGACCGGCCGGGGAGACGACGCGCTGAAGCTCGTCCACGAACTGTCGCCCGATCTGGCGATTCTTGACGTTCGTATGCCGGGCCTCGATGGCATCGAAGTCGCCCGCGAAATCGTCGAGACTAGAGCTGCGGGCGTGCTGATTCTCACGGCGTTCGGTCAGCGGGAGCTGGTGGAACGGGCCGCAGACGCCGGCGCCCTGGCCTACCTGGTGAAGCCGTGGCAGCGCAGCGATTTGATCCCGGCGATCGAGATCGCGCTGGCGCGTCACCGCGAAGTGCTCGATCTGGTGGAAGAGAACGCGCAGCTTGCGAATCAGTTGGAGACCAGGAAGGTCCTCGACCGGGCCAAGGGATTGCTCATCGATTCGCATGGATTGTCCGAAAACGACGCCTTCCGCTTTCTACAGCAGCAGGCGATGAACACCCGCCGGTCGATGCGCGAGGTGGCGGACGCGGTGATTGCGGGAGAAATCGCGCCCTAAGTCACTTCCCTCGATAGTGTCCAGTTCGTGGCCAAGCCTCTTCTTCTCATCGACGGAAACTCACTGACCTATCGGGCGTTCTTCGCCCTTCCGACCGATATGGCAACCGCATCGGGGCAGGTGACGAACGCCGTGTTCGGGTTCACCTCCATGCTGATCAACCTGTTGCGCGACCATGAGCCATCCGGTGTGGTCATCACCTTCGATCTGCCCAAACCCACCTTCCGACACAAGGCCAATCCCGAATACAAGGCGACCCGGGAGTCAGCGCCGGACATCCTGCGCCAGCAGATGGGTCTGGTTCGCGAGGTTGTGGACGCAATCAACATTCCGGTGATCGAGCTGGAGGGTTATGAGGCGGATGACATTCTCGCCACGTTGGCGACCAGGGCTCGTGACCAGAAACGTGCGGTCATCATCGTCACCGGCGACCGCGACTCCTATCAGCTCGTCGAGGACCCGTTCATCAAGGTGCTCTACAACAAACGGGGCGTCTCTGACTACGCGTTGTATGACGAGAAGGGGATCCTCGAGCGAACCGGCGTGAAGCCGTCCGACTATGTGTCCTATGCGGCGCTGCGTGGCGACAAGAGCGACAACCTGCCGGGTGTCCCCGGGGTGGGCGAGAAGACCGCCGCCAAGTTGATCAATACCTACGGGGGCCTTGATGGCATCTTCGATGCAACCGAGGACCAAACCCCGAAGCTGCGGCAGAACCTCGAGGAGAACGAGGACCAGGCCCGGATGAACCTGGAGTTGATGGAGCTGGTTCGTGACGCACCGGTCGACGCAGAGCTCGACGAGCTGCAGATGGGTGAGCCCGATCACGATGAGATCAAACGACTCTTCGACTTTCTCGAGTTTCGATCGTTGCACGAACGCCTGGCGGAGGTGATTGGGGGCTCCGTCGACCGGGTGGAACGTACCGTCCTCGAGCCCGAAGTGGAGACCTTCGACACTCCGGCCGCAACGGCCGAACAACTCGCCGGCATCACGAGCGATGTGCCTGTCGCCATTGGGTACGACGAAGACAACGCGTCGGCCGGTGTCGCAGTGGTCAAAGATGGCGAAGCGGCTTCGGTGGTATGGGTGCCCCAATCGCAGCTCACCGATGAGGCCGTGGCGAACGCCTTGGGAGCGCTCGGAGGAGACCACGGCGTGGCGCTTCACGACGCCAAGGCCATCTACCGGAGCTGGCTCACCGTTGGAGTGGAGGTACCGGCGCTGACGCTCGACTCGGCCATCGCTGCGTACCTTCTCGATCCGGCTGAATCGAGCTACGACCTTCGGGAGGTCCTCCTTCGATACACGGAGTGTGAACTGCCCGAACCCGGGCCCGCCGCCAGTGGGCAGCTCGACTTCGGTGAAACATCCGTGGACACATCGGTGCTGGCCGGTCGCAACGCGCTCGCCGTGGATCGACTCATCGAACCCCTCAACAGAGCGATGGAGGCGCAAGGACTGGCAGAGCTGAACACCGATATCGAGGTGCCGCTGATCTCTGTTCTGGCCCGTATGGAGGCAATTGGTATCGGCGTCGACGTCGCCGAGCTCACGCGTCTGCGCGATCACCTGACATCAGAGGTGAACCGCTTGCGGGCACTGATTCACGAGGACGCTGGCGAGGAATTCAACACCAACTCGACGAAACAACTCCGCGAAATTCTCTTCGAGAAGCTGGAGCTGACCCCGCAGAAGAAGACAAAAACCGGCTATTCCACGGATGCCGCATCGCTCGAGAAGCTCCGGGGCGAACATCCGATCATCGAACACCTGCTGGATTACCGCGAGGTGGAGAAGCTTCGTTCGACGTACGGCGAGGGGTTGTTGTCCGAGGTGGGGGAGGGTGATCGCATTCGAGCGACGTTCAATCAGACGGTCGCCCGAACGGGTCGTCTGAGCTCAGATGCACCGAACCTGCACAACATTCCTGTGCGGTCAGAGATGGGTCGCGAGTTCCGCAAGGCATTTGTTCCGGCGGACGGCTACGAGTTGCTCGTCGCCGACTACAACCAGATTGAACTTCGTTGTATCGCCCATCTTGCAGAGGATCCCGGGCTCATCGCCGCCTTTGAGGCGGGGGATGACATCCACAACGCCACCGCTTCGCGTGTCTTCGACGTCGACTCGGACAAGGTCACGATCGAGCAACGTTCCAAAGCCAAGATGGTGTCCTACGGGCTGGCCTACGGCATGGAGGCGTACGGCCTCGGGCAGCGGCTCGGCATTCCGACAGACGAGGCCGCAACGATTCTCACCGCATACTTCGAGGCCTTTCCCGCAGTGCGGGACTACATGGACAAAACGATCGCCGAAGCGCGGGAGCGGGGATACACGGAGACGCTGTTTGGTCGTCGCCGCAAGATCCCTGAGCTCGCGTCAGGGAACTTTCGGATCCGTCAGGCAGGCGAACGGCAGGCAATGAACGCCGGAATTCAGGGGTTGGCCGCGGACATCTTCAAGGTCGCGCTGGTGAATCTCGACCGTGAGCTCCGTGAAAGCGCTGCAAAATCACGCCTGATCCTCCAGGTCCACGACGAAGTGATCCTCGAAGTGGTACCCGAGGAACACGACCAGATGGCCGAACTGACAACGCGTGTTATGGCTGATGCCTTTGAGCTTCGGGTACCCCTCGAAGTGAACCTAGCGTTCGGCCCCAGCTGGGCCGAAGCGAAAGCCTGAAAGGCTTTCGCTTCTGATTACATGTCGGGACCCTCTCGTTCTCGGCACTTCCGGCCGAGATCCGCGGAAACCTACATGGGCCTGCGGCGCAGCCTCCGGCCCCTCCTCGCCTGAGGCGGGCTCTGTGCGTATACAGACACACGGGGGTACCCACGAATATCGGTGTATACGCACGAACACCGGCTCCGCCGATGAGGGGAGCGGAGCTGCGTGTAGCGACCATGAGCGCTTCCGCGGATGTCGAGCGGAAGTCTCGACATGTAATACGCGGAAGTACGAAAAGCCTGGGCGTGCCACTAACCTGTCCGCGTGCCGATTTTCGGCAACTCGGGGCTGTGTACTCCCCGTG
>SHLQ01000190.1 GCA_004282895.1 Acidimicrobiales bacterium | reverse complement strand
CAGCTCTCGTGATCGAGCTCGATACCCCCGGAGGGCTGGTCGATACGACGCGCGGCCGACAGCACCCCCCACGTCTCGTCGTCAACAACGATGGGCACGTTCACCTCGCTGCCGACACCGAGAGCTGCGAGTCCATCGGCATCACCGCCGCGGTGCAGCGGCACGCCGGCGCGAAGTTCAGATATGTAGGAGAAGTCGGCGAGGGTATGGAGGCGATCACCAGAAAAGGGAAAGGGCTCGACCGTTGCCATGCCTGCCGGCTTGGCGGCCAGGCTGGCAGCAGTCAGCGGGATCATCGACACCTCCGCGGCGTCGACCGTTCGTCGAGCCACATCACAGAAGAGTGTGGCCATGTCACCCACGCTCGCCGCAGACGCGATCGCGTTGGCGATGTCGGCTGCGGCGGCAACGGAAGTGACCGCCCGTTCCTCCGGAAGTGTCGTCTCGAGAAGGTCGAGAACCACGGCGGACGGGATCAGTGGCGTCTCGATCGTTGACGTGTCGATCGCGAGCGTCGCTCGGACGACTGCGGGGTCGAGCTGCACACCGCTGAGCATCTGGACCCGTCGACGGGCCGGATCCCACGACGGCACGTACCCGGGCGCTGGTGACCCGATGAGCTCGTCGGCGGCGTGCACGATCCGGCTTGCCATTGGGATGGACGTGCCTTCCATCTGCTGGGGTTCGCCCGCACCGTTCCAGAACTCCAGTTGGTGACGGATCGCGAGCGCGACCATTGCGAGACCAGGTACGCGGTCGGTCAGCGTGGCCGCCAATACGACTCGGCCGACGTCTCGGACTGCGTCGGCGTCGGTGGCCAGCGGAAGGTCGATATCGGACAACGCAGCCGCCGCGACCGCAATAACCCGTTCCTCGGCGCGAAGTTCGAGCTCGACCCCAACGAGGTGCGCCACGGCTGCGCGTAGCGCGCTGCGGTGAGCGACACACGGGTCGTACATTTCGACGACCCGCAGCAGCGCCGCGACCGCGCCTCGTCCCGCGTCGGTGAGCGCACCCGCGCCCGGGTTCGAACGCGAATCAGAGGAGCTGTGGTTTTCGGGCATCGACGACCTGAATTGACACGGAGCGTGGTCAAACCAGTGTGCCACGTACTTCCCGGTCACGCGCGGTCTGGCTCGGATCGGGCTCGCTAGGCTGCATGGTGTATGAGCACCCGCAAGTTGATCCTCACCTCTCTCCTGCTCGGAGTCGTGATTCTTGTGGCTTTTGCCGTGCAGGTTCTACTTGCCTCGTGACTGCTCGCTAGAGTCAGACCGAGCTTCGAGGAGAACCCATGTCCAACCACTTTGATGTCGTCGTTGTCGGTGGCGGTCCTGCGGGGTATGCCGCAGCGCTCTACGGCGCCGCCGCGGGTCTCAACATTGCGCTGATCGAGAAGAGCAGACTGGGTGGAACGTGCCTGCACGTCGGGTGTATCCCGGCCAAGGAGCTGCTCGAGACCGCTGCGGTCTATCGCACGGTGAAACACGCGTCGACGTTTGGCGTGAACGCCTCCGACCCGACCATCGACTTCAGCGTCACCCAGGTGCGCAAACAGGGCGTGATCGACACACTCACCAATGGACTGGCCGGCCTTCTGAAGCATCGCAAGGTGACCGTCTTTGATGGGGTTGGCGCCCTCGAGTCGGTCGGCGAGGCAAAGTCGGTCGCTGTCAGCGGTGGCGAGTCCGGCGACGTAACGGTCACCGGAGACAACATCATCCTTGCGGCCGGATCCGTACCCCGCACCATTCCCGGATTCGACGTCGATGGCACTGCGATCGTCACCTCCGACGAGCTCTTGTCCGTCCAATCGCTGCCCGAATCGGCCGCGGTGATCGGTGGCGGCGCAATCGGCATCGAGTTTGCGTCGATGATGGCCGACCTCGGCACGACCGTCACCGTGATCGAGGCCATGCCGAAAATCATCCCCGGTGTCGACCCCGACGCCGCCAAGGTTGTGCAACGCAGCTTGAAGAAGCGCGGTGTGGACATTCGCACGGGGGTTATGGTCAGCGGCCACGAGACCGTCGATGAAAAGAAGCGCGTCAGCTTCGGCGAGGGTGAACACGTCGACGTGGACATGGTCGTGTTGTCGATCGGCCGCCGCCCCTACGCCGACGAGCTCAACCTCGAAGCAGTTGGTATGAGCACGGACGAGCGCGGGTTCATCCCCGTCGACGAGGCGTGCCGGACCAGCGTCGCGGGCGTCTATGCGGCCGGCGACATCATCGCCACCGCCCAGCTGGCGCACATCGGGTTTGCCGAAGGAATGGTCGCCATCCGCGACATCCTCGGCGAGGACCCCCAACCGGTCGACTATCTCAACGTCCCGTGGTGCATCTACTGCCACCCCGAGGTCGCATTCGCCGGCCACACCGAGGAGTCGGCCAAGGAGGCCGGGTTCGACGTGGTCGCCGACTCCCACCGGTTCACTGGCAACGGCCGAGCAATGATCGTTGGCGAAACCGAAGGACTTGTGAAGGTCATCGCAGAAAAGAACGCTGATGGAACACCCGGTCGGGTTCTGGGGGTTCACATGGTCGGACCATGGGTGACCGAACAGCTGGGACAGGGCTACATGGCCATCAACTGGGAGGCCACCGTGGCTGATGTTGCGGCGTTCATTCAGCCTCATCCGACCATGAGCGAGCTGTTTGGCGAGACCATGATGGCAATGACCGGACGTGGATTACACGGCTGACCAGCCGATGAAAACGTAGGAACGACTGTTCTGAGGAGCACAGAAAACATGACCGACATCACGCTTCCACTCTTGGGCGAGTCCGTAACCGAGGGAACCATCACGCGGTGGTTCAAAGCGGTCGGTGACACGATCGCCGAAGATGAGGCGCTGTTCGAGGTCTCCACCGACAAAGTGGACTCCGAGGTTCCGTCGCCCATCACTGGTGTCATCACCGAAATTCTTGTGCCCGAGGGTGAAACCGTCGACGTCGGTACGGTCCTCGCCCGAGTGGGGGACGCCGGAGCTGCGCCCGCACCGGCGGCTGCACCAGAACCGGTCGCAGAAGCCACCGCGCCCGCGCCCGAACCGGCCGCGGCGCCCGAACCGGCCGCTGCGGCGAGCGGCGACCTCGCCGATGTCACCCTTCCTCTGCTGGGGGAATCGGTGACCGAGGGAACGATCACCCAGTGGTTCAAGGCCGTTGGTGACGCGATCGCCGAAGATGAAGCCCTGTTCGAGGTTTCGACCGACAAGGTCGACTCCGAAGTGCCGTCTCCGCTGAGTGGCGTGGTCGCGGAAATCCTTGTGCCCGAGGGTGAAACGGTTGAAGTCGGCACCGTGCTCGCACGTATTGGCTCCGGCGCCGTAGTCGCTGCACCCGCGCCCGCTCCGGCCGCGCCCGAACCAGCTCCGGCGACACCCGCCGCCGCTCCAGCAGCGGCTCCGCCTGCTGCCGAAGCACCGTCGGCGCCGTCCAGTGGTTTGGTGCTGTCGCCGGTCGTTCGGCGCTTGATCAGCGAAAACGGGCTCGACGCGTCGACCATCACGGGCACCGGCCTGGGTGGCCGCATCACCCGCAAGGATGTCGAGGCCGTCGTACAGCAACAAGCTGCGGGTGGCGCCCCAGCCGCTCCGGCTGCGGCCACTCCCGCCCCGGCTGCTGCCGCACCTGCAGCTCCCGCACCGGCAGCGCCAGCATCCGCCCCTGCTGCTTCGCCTGCACCAGCGGCCCCCGCAGCTGCACCTGCCGCAGGCCAGGATGGCCGGCTTCCGCTGAACAACATCCGACGCCGGACCGCCGAGCACATGGTGATGTCCAAAGCGACCTCGCCTCACGTTCTGACCGCGATGGAGGTCGACTTCGAGGCCGTCGAGGTCATCCGTCGCCGTCACAAGGCCGCCTGGAAAGCAGAGGAGGGATTCAGCCTCACCTACCTGCCCTTCATCCTTCGGGCCGTGGCTGACGCCATCCGCGAATTCCCGCACATGAATGCCTCACTCGACGGCAACGATCTTGTCGTACACGACGAACTCAATGTCGCCGTCGCCGTGGATCTGAACTTCGATGGACTGCTGGCACCCGTCGTAAAGGGCGTCGAAGGCAAACGTCTGCGGGCTCTCTCGCAGGATGTCGTTGATGTCGCCACGCGGGCCCGGTCGAAGAACCTCACCCCGGACGATCTCTCCGGAGGAACGTTCACGATCACGAATCCCGGGCAGTACGGGACGATGATGCAGTTCCCGATCATCAACCAGCCGCAGGTGGCGATCCTGTCCACCGACGGTGTGCACCGCAAGCCGGTTGTGGTCACGGACTCGATGGGCAGCGAAAGCATCGCCATCCACTCCGTTGGTGTACTCGCACTCGCGTGGGACCATCGTGCATTCGATGGCGCCTATGCTGCGGCATTCCTGGCCAAGATGCGCGACATCATCGAGACCGCCGACTGGGAAGCCGAACTCAGCTGAGCGATGTGATGAACGCCGTCGACCGCCCGCTTCGAGCTCGATGGTTGGGCCGGGTGACGTACGCCGACGCGTTCGCGCTGCAACGAGGGCTCTTCGAACGAACCGACAATCATCTGCTGCTGTTGGAGCACCCCCACGTGTTCACGCTCGGATCGAGTGCGGACATGGCGCATCTCCTCGTCGACCCGGCTGAGGTCGGGGCCGACCTTGTGAAGGCGAACCGGGGTGGGGACATCACGTACCACGGTCCCGGTCAACTGGTCGGATATCCGATCGTCAATGTGCCCGGAAAACGCGGCGGCGGAATGGCCGACACGGTCGCCTATGTGACGTCGGTCGAGCAGCTCATCCTCGACGTGCTCGTGGACCTCGGTCTGACGAATGTCGGACGAGTCGAGAAACAGGCCGGCGTGTGGGTTGACCCGAACTCCGACAACCCTCGCAAGATCGCGGCGATCGGCGTGCGCCTGAGCCGGGGTAGGTCGATGCACGGCTTTGCCTTGAACGTGGACCCGGACCTGACCTGGTTTGATCGCATCGTGCCGTGCGGCATTGCCGACAAGGGAGTCACCTCGCTTGCAGCGGAAGGGATCGACGTCGACATGCGAACCGTCGTCGATCGGGTCGTTCAGCACAGTGGGAAACAGTGGGGCACCAGCCTTGATCGCCAAGATGTCGTGTGGCGCGAACGAGTGGAAGATCTGACGCCTTTCTCTCGCGGTGAAGGGCCCGGAGTCGCCGCCGGGACCCCCGACTCTCCACTGGTCGACCCGCCGGACAGCAGTCACCTCGAGGGCACCTCCGTCCGGATCTCCGGCCGCTTGGCCGAGGCCGGTGTCACGTCCGGATTGCAGATCTCGTCCCGCAAGCCCGACTGGATGCGGGTGAAGGCCGACATGGGCCCGGAGTATCGCCGACTGAAATCCGTGATGCGCAGCCTCGACCTCGTGACCGTGTGTGAGGAGGCCGGCTGTCCGAACATCTTCGATTGTTGGAACGACGGCACGGCGACCTTCATGATCTGTGGCGAACGCTGCACCCGCAAGTGCGGCTTCTGTCTGGTCGACACTCGCCACCCCGAGGCACTCGACCCCGGCGAACCGGCGAAGGTGGCCGAAGCGGTGGAGAAGATGGAACTCGACTACGCGGTCGTCACCATGGTGGCCCGCGACGATCTGGCTGATGGTGGAGCCCAGCACGTTGCCGACACGATCCATGCCATTCGCGACCGACAGCCGGCCGCGCGGGTCGAAGTCCTGATCTCCGACTGCAAGGGTGATCCGGAAAGCCTGGACGTCATCAACCACGCCCGACCGGACGTCCTCAACCACAACATCGAGACCGTGCCTCGCCTCCAACGTGTCGCCCGCCCGTCCGCGAGCTACGCCCGAAGCCTGGCCGTCCTTGCGCGCGCT
>SHLQ01000189.1 GCA_004282895.1 Acidimicrobiales bacterium | reverse complement strand
CCGTGATGTCTGTCGCCCTGGTGTCGAGAGCGCCTCGAAAGATTCCTGGGAACGCCAGAACGTTGTTGATCTGGTTCGGGTAGTCGCTTCGACCTGTGGCCATAACGGACACCAATCCCTCAACCTGCTCGGGCAGGATTTCCGGGTCCGGGTTGGCCATGGCGAACACGATTGGATCCGGGGCCATGCTCTCCACATCGGTTGGGGTGAGGATGCCCGGTGCGCTGACTCCGATGAACACGTCCGATCCGGCCATCACCTCGGACAGAGTGCCTTGGAGCCCTCGCTGGTTCGTGTTCTCCGCGAACCACTGCTTGGCCGAGTTCAGGTTCTCGCGGCCGTTGTACACCGCCCCCTTGGAGTCGACTCCAACGAGGTGGCCAACGCCCGCTCCGAGCAGGATCTTTCCGATAGCGACGCCTGCGGCGCCCACGCCGGACATCACGACGGAAACATCGCCGATGTCCTTGCCAGCGACTTTCAGCGCGTTGCGAAGGCCAGCGAGCGTCACCACGGCCGTGCCGTGCTGGTCATCGTGGAACACCGGGATGTCGAGTCGCTTCTTCAGCTCCTCTTCGATGTAGAACGCGCCCGGAGCCGCAATGTCCTCGAGGTTGACGCCGCCGAAGGTGGGGGAGAGGCGGACGACCGTTTCGATGATCTCGTCCGGATCGGTTGTGTTGAGGCAGATGGGGAAGGCATCAACGCCGCCGAACGCCTTGAACAGCAGAGCCTTTCCCTCCATCACGGGCATCGCGGCCTTGGGGCCGATGTCACCCAGACCGAGAACCGCAGTGCCGTCGCTCACGATTGCCACAGTGTTCTTGCGGATCGTGTACTCGTCGGCCAGGCGCTCGTCCTCGGCAATGGCGGTACAGATCCGCGCCACACCGGGCGTGTAGGCCATCGAGAGATCGTCGCGATCGGCGACCGACATCAGTGGTAGCACCTCGATCTTGCCGCCTTCGTGCATGCGGAAGGTTCGGTCCCAATGGTCGAGCAGATCGACGTCTTCGAGTTCGACGACCGTGTCAACGATCCGTTGTTGATGAGAAACGCTGTGGCAGTTCACAACGATGTTGCGTTCAAGCGTCGGCCCCTTTGCCACGAATCCCTCGATGGCGAAGATGTTGCCGCCGGCGTCGCCGATGGCCGTGGTGAGCCGGCCGAGCACACCCGGCACGTTCTTCAGGCTCACGGTGAGAGCGACTGAATACTGAGTTGAATTGGGTGCATGAGCGTCTGGCATAGAAACCGCAACGCTACCCCTGATCGTCCTGCGGTACGAAGCGTGGCCTCCCTCAGACGCCCACTAGGGTCATCGACCATGGCTGCGAAACCCGAACCACTGGAAGCCGGCACCAAGGCTCCCGCCTTCACTGGCGCTACCGCTGATGGATCGAAAGTGAAACTGACTGACTTCAAAGGGCAGAAGCTGGCGCTGTACTTCTACCCAAAGGACGCAACGCCAGGCTGTACGAAGCAGGCGTGCAATCTACGGGACAACATCGACGATCTGACCGCCGAAGGTATCGCCGTCGTGGGAGTCTCACCCGACGATCTCGCAAGTCACGAGAAGTTCGCAGACAAACACGAGTTGAACTTTCCGTTGCTCGCTGATCCCGATCGGAAGATCATCGAGAAGTACGGAGTGTGGGGTGAGAAGAAGCTTTACGGCAAGACCTTCATGGGACTCGCTCGGACCACCTTCCTGATCGACGAGAACGGTGTGATCGCCCACGTCTTCAAACGACCCAAGGTCGCTGATCACACCGCCGAGATCCTTTCGAAACTGTAGGAGCTGGAATGTCCATCGATTTCAGCCTTACGCCCGAACTGGAGACGCTTCGCGAACGGATCCGCACGTTCGTCGCGGACATCATCAAGCCAGTCGACGACCGGATCACCGACGAGGGCATCGTGGGCGGAGAACGGCGCGATCTGCTGATCGACCTGCGGAAGCAGGCCTATGCCGCCGGCATCTGGCTACCGCACATGCCCGAGGAATGGGGAGGCATGGGGTTGGGCCATGTCGAGCTCGCGATGGTGCAGGCTGAGGCCGCCAAGTCGTACTACGGCCCATGGGTGTTCAACTGTCAGGCCCCCGATGAGGGCAACATGCACACGCTGCTGCACTGGGGCACTGATGAGCAGAAGGAGAAGTATCTCCGACCCCTCACCGAAGGCAAACAGTGGTCGTGTTTTGCGATGACCGAACCCGAAGTTGCGGGCTCAGATCCGACCCTTATCCAAACCTCTGCTTTCCAGGACGGCGACGAATGGGTGATCAACGGTCACAAGTGGTTCATCTCGAACGCACATCGAGCCAACTTCGCGATTCTTGTGTGTCGCACCGAGGACAATCCTGACATTCCTCAGGCCGCGAACTCGGCGTTTCTCATCGACCTGCCCTCGGACGGTTGGACGGAGGTCCGACAGGTCGAGACGATGCACGGGTCGACGGGACACAGCGAGATCGTCATCGAGGACCTGCGGGTGCACGACGATCAGATGTTGGGTGGCCGGGGGCAGGGCCATCTGCTCGGTCAGTACCGGCTGGGTCCGGCCCGACTCGCACACTGCATGCGCTGGATCGCCCAGGCCGAAACCGCGCTCGACATGATGGTCGACCGCTCTCTCAACCGGTTCTCGCACGGCTCGCTGCTGGCCGAGAAGCAGGGTGTCCAGTGGATGATCGCCGACTCCACCATGGAGCTCTATCAGGCCAAGCTCATGGTGTTGCATGCCGCCTACAAGATCGATCGGGGTGAGGACTTCAAAGCCGAGGTCTCCATGGCCAAACACTTCGTCGCCAATATGTTGGGCCGCGTCATCGACCGGTCCATTCAGGTGCATGGCGCACTCGGGTATTCCACCGACACACCGTTGGCTCACATGTACCAGCACGCGCGCTGGGCTCGTTTCGCCGATGGCGCCGACGAGATTCACCAGATGCGGATCGCCCAGCGCACGATCAACGCCTACACCGACGACGGCAGCACTCGCCGTGGCACCGGCGACCTTCCGATCTAGACGCCAGACTGAGCCAACGTACCGGCGTGCAGATCCCAGTGATGGGTGGCATGGAACCGTTCGGCCATTTGGCGGTCATGTGTGACCAGCACGATCGTCCCGTCGAACCGATCGAGCGCGGACTCAAGCTGCTCGATCGCCTCGAGATCAAGATGATTCGTCGGTTCGTCAAGAACCATCGTGTTCACGCCGGTGGCTGCGAATAATCCAAGAATTGCCCGTGTCTGTTCTCCCGGCGACAATTCCGCGGCAGGGCGCTGCGAATGCTCCGCATCGAGACCCAGTTTCGCCAGTTGACTCCTGGCATCAGCCATCGAGAGGCCACTTCGATCGATGAACGCCTCGAGCAGCGGGCCACTGCCGAACACGTCCCGACCCTGCGTCATCAGCCCGACCACGGTGCCGGGACCGGTGCCAGCGGATCCGGATACCGGCTGGAGGTCACCGAAGAGCAGATCCAACAGCGTTGTTTTTCCCGAACCGTTGGGGCCGCGTAGGAGGACGCGGTCGCCTGACCCAAGAACAACACTGACAGGACCGAACGTGAAGGCTCCGCGCGACACCGTCGCCCCGTCCGCGCGTGCCACCTCTGATCCGGCGCGGGCCGCAGAGGCGAACGAGAGCTGAAGCTCCCACCCAACCCAGGGCTTCTCAACCCGCTCCTTCTCGTGGCGTTCCATGGCTCGTTCCGTGCGGGACGCCCGCGCCGCCAGCTGTTCGCCCTTCTCGATCCGCCATTGTCGGATCGTTTTGTCGGGTTCATCCGATGCCTTGGCCTTCCGCACCCCTTTCTGTGACCACTGCCGCTCGCGCTGGGCTCGGTTGGCCAAGTCGGCCTTGGTGGAGGACCACTCCTCCCAGGCCTCACTCTCATGGCGGCGAGCGGTCTCGCGTTGGGTCAGCCACGCGTCGAACCCACCTTCGTAGCGGGTGACCGAGTGATCGTGCCCGTCGATCTCCAAGACCCCAGTCACGAATCCCGAAAGAAACTCCCGGTCGTGAGACACGACGACCGTGGCTTCGGCGCGGCGGTCGAGGATGTCTTCCAGATAGGCCAACCCGGCAGAATCGAGGTCATTCGTCGGCTCGTCGAGCAGAAGGACATCAGCGGACACCAATCCGAGTGCGGCCAGCTGGAGTCGCGTGCGCTGACCGCCGGACAGGAGCCGCACCGGATGGTCGTGGTTCAGCGTCGCCAGCGCCAGCTGGTCAAGAGCCGCCGCCGCTCGATCCGGAAACGACGCCGGCTCGGCGGCAAGGAATCGCGCCAGCGCACGGTCGTATTGTTCGTCGGCGCCGGGGGTTGCCTCCGCAATCGCGCGGCTGGCCACTTCGAACTGGTCCTCGACGGCGGCCACTCCCGAACGCCAACGTAGCCAGTCCAGGATTCCGAGGTCCGTCTGGGTCTCGACCACCTGATGATGCAGGATGACGCTGGCGTCGGAAGGGATGACCCGCAGACTCCCGCCTTGCGGCTCCAGCTCGCCCGCAAGTAGTCGCAGGAGCGTCGACTTGCCCGAACCGTTGGGGCCAACAATCCCGAGACGGTCGTCGGGCGCGACCGTGAAACTGGCTCGGTCGATGATGAGGTGTGGGCCATAGCTGAAGGTCAGCGACGAGGCCGCAAGTTGTGCGCACATAAGGAGCTCCCACGAAGAAAGGACGAACAGGGTTCTGGGCTCACTCAGTGCTTCATGTCAGGCATCGTACATGGGCGCGGTCAGGCAGGCCACCAAAACCAGTGACGGCTAGGTTCGGGCAGGAATCGACTTGGCTCGCGCCATCATTCCGTAGAGCTCATTTGCCTTTAGCCCTTACGAATTGGGCGCCGCCGTAGGTCTGTTCGGTGGGGAAGATCTCCAGGAGGCTCACATTGACGCGCCACGGCGCGGTCACGGCGTAGAGCACGCCGTCGGCGATGTCGGCGGGTTCCAGCTCCGTGCCGTCGGTGTGTGACGCCCGGGCCCGCTTGGCCGGGTCGTCGAAGGCCACCTGGTAGAACTCGGTGGTGACGCGTCCGGGACAGATCTCCGTCACCCGCACGCCCGTGCCGTGCAGCTCGAGCCGGAGGTTGCGGCTGAACATGTGAATCGCGGCTTTTGACGCGCCGTAAATCGAGGCTGGCACGGCGCCGAGCCCTGCGACGGAGCCTATGTTGACGATGTGGCCTTTCTGCCGATCGATCATGCCGGGCAGGACCGCCCGGGCGACGTGTAACGCGGCGGTGACGTTGGTGTCGATCTGGCGTTCGATGTCGTCGACCGTTGCCTCGGTGAACGTGCCCATCGCACGACCCATCCCGGCGTTGTTGACGAGGATGTCGACCCGATGTTCAGCCAACGCGCTGACGGCGTCGCGGTCTCTCACATCGAGCTCGAGCGGAATACACCCGGTCTCTGCAGACAGTCGTTGCAGCCGATCCATACGTCTCGCCGCAGCCAAGACCTGCATACCTTCGGCTCGCATGGCGCGAACGACGGCCTCCCCAATGCCGCTCGATGCACCCGTGACCAACGCGGTATCGGTCATGTCAACGCTCCTTCGTCCCAGTACTCGGCCTTCAGCAGCCGCTTGTAGAGTTTGCCCGTGGGGTGACGCGGGAGGTCCGGGCGGAAGTCGATCGATCGTGGACACTTCACATCGGCCAGTTGTTCGCGGCAATAGGTGATGAGTTCACGCTCCAACGACGCAGCCGCCTCGTCGCTGGCGGGCATGTCCACCGGCTGCACGACGGCTTTCACCTCTTCGCCCATCTCGTCATGGGGCACACCAAACACCGCGATGTCGTACACCTTCGGGTGCATCGACAACGCGTTCTCGGCCTCCTG
>SHLQ01000310.1 GCA_004282895.1 Acidimicrobiales bacterium | reverse complement strand
GGAAGGTCGATCACAGCCTGCAGCCACACGATGTCCATCGCTTCATTCTCCATGTCTGGATGGTACGCGCAGGGCTAGCGTGGAGTCATGGCTGACACGAAGCACCGCATCTACACCACCCCGTTTTCGAGCGTCTACCCGCACTACGTGACGAAGGCGGAGAACAAGGGCCGGACCAAGGACGAGGTCGACGAGATCATCCGCTGGCTCACCGGTTACACGCCGAAGCGGCTCGAGACCCAGCTCGCCAAAGAGACCGACTTCGAGACGTTCTTCGACAATGCACCCAAGATGAACCCGGACCGCGAGTTGATCAAGGGCGTGGTTTGTGGCGTCAGAGTCGAGGAGATCGCGGAACCCACAATGCGGGAGATCCGCTACCTCGACAAACTCGTTGACGAGCTGGCCCGCGGCAAGGCCATGGAGAAGATCCTCCGGACGCCCTAGTGGTCAGTCCGAAATCCAGTTGCCGTGGAAGCCGTTCGGCACCCGTTGCGGTAGTTCGATACGAGCCACCTCGTCGCCGGTGATGTCGGTGGCGTCGAGGATCACAAGATCGCTGCCGTTGCGGCTCGGGTCGAAGACGTACATCATCACCCAACCGTCGTCCTCCGTTTTGGCGTTCTCGCGACCGACGAATACCGGCTCACCGGGCTCCCGACGTTCGCCGTGTTCCCGTACTTCCTTGGCCCCGGTGGAGAGGTCGTGCTTGATGGTCGTGCCGAACCAGTCGACACCCTCGGTGACTCCGCCTGATGTGTAGCCGTAGCGATACGGCAGGTTGGCGACGGCATCGCTCACCCGCGGAAACTCCTGCACCGAATCGTCGAGTGTTTCCCGCTTCACCGAGTGCGTCGCCGGATCGACCGTCCACCGTGCGAACCGGGGGAGGCTGTCCCGGAATGGGCCGTTGCGATCGTTGTCGAACATGCGGTCGTATTCGCAGATGTCGATGACCACCTTGCCGTCGTCGGTGTCGTAACTGTTCATCGGGTGGTAGGCGAAACAGGGATCGATCTCGCACCAGATGACCTCGTCGCCGCTGGTTGCTGTCCGGGCGAGCAGTCCGATGCGGGCGTTGTAGTCCTCGTGCCAGCTGAGAGGGAACGGGTTGCCGGCCATGGCGAGCTCGATGTTCACCGCCACCGGCAGGTCAAAGACCGCGGCATAGGTCTGAGTGAGACCCATGTCGTGGATCATCGGCATCGTCGGCGTGTGGATCGGCACGGCTTTGGTCACGGTCGCGTCCGGACCGACGACGACGTAATGCACCTTGTCGATCTGATCGGGCCAGTGGTAACAGAGCACGTGCAGCTCGCCGGTGAGCGGGTCGATCTTGGGGTGTGCGCTGAACCCGGAGGGAAGCCCACCAAGGTCGGCGACACCGATGCTCTCGAGCTCATCGCTGAGCTCAACTGGCTTGCCGCCAGCTTCAACGACGGCGAACGTCCGGCCCGCGTGGCCGATGACGTTGGTGTTCGGGGCGAAGCCCTGCTCGTCGGACACGTAGCGATTGCGGTACCACTTGGCTTCCCCGTCCATGATCCGTACGCCGTGGATCATTCCCTGTCCGAGGAACCAGTGATGCTGTTCCATGTCGGGCGAGGCCTTGGGATTCGGTCCGTTGCGAAGGTAACGGCCCTGCAGCTCGCTCGGGATCGACCCCGTCACCTTGAGATCAAACGCCGTCGCCTCTTCAGTAACAGGTGCGTAGTTGCCGGCGAGATACGGAGACGCGTCGTAGATGGTCATGGCCCGACGCTAGTTGGCCTCGGGGAACCCCGGATGGTTGAC
>SHLQ01000042.1 GCA_004282895.1 Acidimicrobiales bacterium | reverse complement strand
CCGAGCTCGGCAATTCCGGAACCGCCGGGGTGAGCGTCGTAGATGAAGATCGTGGGCCCACCCGTTCCGGCATGCCAGGCCGTGCTGACACCACCGACATCCCACCGGTCACAGATGGTGAACAGCGGGAGCATGCCGATTGCCGCGTGTTCCGCAGCGTGCAAAGCTCCGGGGATCGCCGAGTGGTCGATGTCGGCGACCTCGATCGTCTGGGGCGGAACCACATACCAGAACGCGCGGGTGCGAAGCGTCGATGGCGGAAGGTCGAGAGCCTCGTTCGAGAGGATGCGACGGCTGCGAACCTCACGGCGTTGGTAGCCGGTGACCTGGCTGGTGACCTCCACCGCACCCAGATGGACCGACGCTGGTCCGAGCATGGCACTGTCGTCCGCTTCCAGAACCGCGATGTCGACCCGGGTGCGGGCTTGGGTGTATTCGTCGCCATCGGCTTCGGTCACGGTGGCCACCCGATTGCCAGTGTCGAGGTCGGTCACGCGGTAGGGGCGGCCCTGGTGCAGATAGACCGCGCCCGGGTGCACGACGGAAAAGGCGCGTTCCGCGTCCACCGTGCCGATCAGCACACCCTCGGCATCGGCGATGCGGTATTCATCCGCGCTGCCGCTGCGCAGGCCTATCCCGCGGCTCGGTCGTCCGCTCCCCGTGTAGACCGCCACCGGCTCACCGGTGCCGGAGGGCTTCAAGGTGATCGTGTCATCGAGGACGAGGTCTCGAATGCCGTCGTCGAGGGCATCACCCCAATACTCGTCGTCGGCGTGGCTGATTGGCTTTTCGAATGCCGCACAGGCGAGGTGAGGGCCGAGCACGAAGGGGTTGGCTGGGTTGATGACCGCCCGTTCGGGTTCGCGCGTCAACAGATCGGTGGGGTTCGCCATCATCCACTGGTCGAGCTGATCGTCACCAGCGACCAGAATTGCTGCGGACCGTTGTTGCCCCCGACCGGCGCGACCCATCTGTTGCCACATCGACGCGACCGTGCCGGGAAAGGTGTTGAGCACACAGGCGTCGAGGCCGCCGATATCGACGCCCAGTTCGAGGGCCGACGTTGCGACCACCCCGCGCAGCGTGCCATCAAAGAGTTCGTGTTCGATGGTGCGGCGCTCCTCGGCCAGGTAGCCGGATCGATACGCACGTACCGCGTCCGACAGGTCGGCGGGCAGGCGCGACGCGATGTCGCCGGTGACGAGTTCGGTTCCCTTCCGACTTCGGCAGAAGACGATGGTGCGATGCCCGGATCGCATGAGATCCGCCGCCACCGAGGCGGTTTCGGCGTTGGCCGACGTGCGCAGGCCACGGGCCTCATCGAGGAGCGGCGGATTCAGAAGGGCGATGGTTCGTTCACCGCACGGTGAACCGTCGGCCGTGACCGCCTGCACCTCCTTGCCACAAAGCTCACTCGCCAGCACCTCTGGAGCACCGATCGTGGCGGACGTGAAGATGAAGGTGGGGTCGCTGCCGTAGTGCTGGCAGATACGGCGCAGGCGACGAAGCACATGGGAAACGTGGGTACCGAAGATGCCGCGCAACACATGGAGCTCGTCGATGACCACATGTTCGAGTCGCCCAAAAAATGTGGCCCACCGGGAGTGGCTGGGCAGCAGTCCAGCATGAAGCATCTCGGGGTTGGTCAGGATCACGTTGGCGGACGCACGGACCCAGGATCGCTGCTCTGGGGTGCTGTCGCCGTCGTACGTGCCGGCCACGACACCCGGAAACTTGTACGCCGCCATGGCTCGCAGCTGGTCCTGTGCGAGTGCCTTGGTGGGGAAGAGCAGAAGCGCCGTTGCGGTGTGATGTGGTCGGTCGGCAGCCTCGGCGATTGGGATCTGGTAACAACGCGACTTGCCTGATGCGGTGCCGGTCGCGACAACAACCGATTGTTGCTCGCGAATGAGATCGATTGCCTGGGCCTGGTGGGTCCACAGCTGTTCCGTGCCGAGCGCCTCGACGATCGACGGGCTCAGCGGCTCGTGTGTCCTGGCAAAGCGAGCAGGACGCGCGGGCTGATTCTCCACGTGAGCCAGTCGGCCGTCCTCGCGCAACTCGGCGAGGGCCGCATCGAAGGCGACGCGGTCCGTGATGTCGATCGCATCGGAGAGCTCGGCCAACGCCATAAGCGCAACAGTACGCCGTGCCTATGACACTGGAGTGCTCTCTACTGTTCTCGACACTTCCGGTCGAGATCCGCGGAAGCACTCATGGTCGCTACGCGAGGCTGCGCTCCCCTCACGAACCGATCCGAGTTTTTGGCAGAGCCGAAAATCTCCAAGCAACCCGAAGGGTTGCCGGGCTCCGGCCCCTCAGCACCCCACCCAAGCTGTCGCCCTACAGTGGAGTAATGCAATCTTCTTCGCGGGTCACGTATTCAGGTGAGGTCGCGATCGTGCATGTGATCGGTGACCTCGACGTGTCGACGGCGCCCGAGCTCCGCAGCCGGGCGCTGACCGTCATTGACGACGGCTGGACGAACCTGCTCATCGACCTCACCGCCTGTGCATTCATGGACAGCATTGGTCTGGGCATCCTGATCGCCATCCTCCGTCGGGCCCGCTCCCGCGGCGGCGACGTCGAAATCCAGGCACCGTTCGACCAGCAGCGACGTATGTTCGCCCTCTGTCGACTCGATTCGGTCTTCGTGGTGCACGCCGAGAATCTGTCGGAGACCGCATGAGCCGTCGAGACGAGGTCGTGCTTCGTGTACCCGCCAAGGCTGACTACGTGGCGTTGGTGCGAGTGGTGCTCGCGGCGGCGGCAGCGATCGACCCTGACAGCAGAGATGATCGCATCGATGATCTCCGGGTGGCCGTGAGCGAAGCGGTGACGAACGCCGTCGAGGCCCACCGGGCGGCCGGGACCGACAGCCGCATCGAGGTTCGATGTGTCACCGAGGGCAACAACGTCGAAGTCTTCGTACGCGATCAGGGCCCCGGATTCGATCCCGATACCGTCACCGCCCTACCCGAGGTCGACACACCCGAACGGCTGCTGTTCGAACACGGACTCGGACTCCCGCTCATGCATCGGCTCGTCGACAAGACCGACATCGAGACCAGCGACGACGGAACACTTGTACGTCTGGTGATCGACACATCCACGCCTCCTCGGTAGGGGTTGCGTCACCGACGCGCCAGACTGTGCGAGGCTCTACCGGGCCGGAACCAACGCCGTAGAGGGCAACATGTCAGGAAACTCGCTGCCTCCGTCGAAGCTCACCTGGATCGGAAGCGATCGTCGGTTGGCGCGTCGACTGGGCCGCCCCGTACTCAAGTTCATGGAGATCGAGGCCGCGTCGGGCATCGTGCTTGTCGTCGCGACGGTCGTGGCACTCATCGTCGCCAACTCGCCGTTGCGCGACCTCTATCACGAGATCCTCGACCTGCATCTCGTCATCAACTTCGGCGACACCCACATTCTCGACGAATCCGTCGAGCACCTCGTGAACGACGCGCTTATGGCGATCTTCTTCTTCGTGGTCGGTCTCGAAATCAAACGGGAACTGGTGGCTGGCGAACTTCGCGATCCCCGAGCCGCAGCGTTGCCCTCCATCGCGGCGATCGGCGGCATGGTGGTCCCGGCGCTGTTCTTCTTCATGTTGAACACGTCGAGCCCGGAGATTGACGGCTGGGGCATCCCCATGGCCACCGATATTGCCTTTGCGCTCGGTGTCATGTCGCTGCTCGGCCCTCGGGTGCCGGTGCAACTGAAGCTGTTCCTGCTGACGCTCGCAATCGTTGACGACATCGGCGCGATCGCCGTGATTGCGATCTTCTATACGACCGGGGTCAGTTTCGTGTGGTTGGCGATCGCCATTGCCCTTCTGGCGCTTGTCTATGGATTGCAGCGGGCCAAGGTGTGGTACACGCCGGTGTATGCGTTCCTCGGAACGATCGTCTGGTATGCAGTTCTCGAATCGGGCGTACATGCAACCATCGCCGGTGTTGCTCTGGGACTGTTGGCACCAGCGACTCCATTGCAGAAGTCGGTCCGGCCAGATGAGGTTGTCGGCACGGTCGTCGACCCGGAGGACTTGGATGCCGCCAGCGCCCGCCGAGCCAACCTCTACGTGCGAGAGTCGGTTTCGGTGTGCGACCGTCTGGAGAAGCTGCTGCATCCGTTCTCGAGCTTCGTGATTCTGCCGATCTTCGCCTTGGCCAACGCGGGCATCGAACTCTCGGGCTCGGCGATTTCGGATGCCGCGTCGTCCAGCGTCACCCTCGGAATCGTCGTTGGGCTGCTCTTCGGCAAGACGATCGGCGTATCGCTGTTCACGTGGATCGCCGTCCGCAGCGGCATCAGCACGTTGCCCCGCGGCGTTGGATGGACCCACGTCGTTGCCGTGTCGATTTTGGCCGGCATCGGCTTCACGGTTGCCTTGTTCATCACCGGGTTGGCGTATGCGGATCAGGAGATCCTCGATACCCAAGCCCGTATGGGCATCCTCCTCGCATCATTGTTGGCGTCGATCGCGGGCGTTACCCTGCTCGCTCGGGCCTCTGCGCCCGACACCCCCACTGAATCCCCCGCCCCTCTCTCTAAGGTGAACGCGTGACTGCACTGGTAATTGTCGAGAGCCCCGCCAAAGCGAAATCCATCGCTGGATACCTGGGCGACGACTACATGGTCGAGTCGTCCATTGGCCACATCCGCGACCTTCCCCGCAACGCCGCTGATGTTCCCGCTGCCTACAAAGGTGAGAAGTGGAGCCGGATGGGCATCGATGTCGACAACGACTTCAAACCGCTCTATGTCGTGTCGTCAGACAAGAAAGATCAGATCAAGAAGCTGAAGGCGATGCTGAAGGACGCCGACGAGCTCTATCTCGCGACGGATGAGGATCGCGAGGGTGAGGCCATTGCGTGGCATCTGCTCGAGGTCCTGAATCCGAAGGTGCCGGTCAAACGAATGGTCTTCCACGAGATCACGAAGACCGCCATCCTCGAAGCGATCGACAACCCCCGCGAGATCGACCGTCACCTGGTCGATGCGCAGGAAACGCGACGCATGCTCGACCGCCTCTTCGGCTACGAGGTGTCGCCGGTTCTGTGGAAGAAGGTCATGCCTCGCTTGTCCGCCGGTCGCGTGCAGAGTGTCGCCACCCGCATCGTGGTCGAGCGTGAACGCGAACGGATGGCGTTTGTGCGCGCCAGCTACTGGGATCTCGAGGGCCGGTTCTCGGTCACGAAGGATGTGCCCGCGGGTGAGCCCACCTCCTTCTCCGCGAAGCTGCTCGAAATCGACTCCGCTCGAGTTGCCTCGGGCAAGGACTTCGACGACACCGGCCGAGCGAAGGACAACGTTGTTGTGCTCGGCGAGTCCGACGCGACCACTCTCGTGAGTGCGCTCGAAGGTGCGTCCTTCGAGGTTCGCAGTGTCGAGCCGAAGCCGTATCGCCGTCGCCCCGCAGCTCCGTTCATGACCGCGACGTTCCAGCAGGAAGCCGGCCGCAAGCTCAAGCTGAGCTCAGCGATGGCCATGCGCGGCGCCCAGGGTCTGTACGAAAAGGGCTACATCACCTACATGCGTACCGACTCAACGACGTTGTCGGCGACCGCGCTGAGCGCCGCCCGCGACGTCATCAAGAAGGAGTACGGCGAGAACTTCATGCCCGCCGAACCCCGGATCTACGCCACGAAGTCGAAGAACGCGCAGGAAGCACACGAAGCAATTCGTCCGGCCGGTGACACGTTCAAGTCGCCCGCCGAGGTTGCCAGGGAAGTGCCGAAATCTGAAGCCGCCGTCTACGAGCTCATCTGGAAGCGCACGGTGGCGTCGCAGATGACCGACGCCACCGGCGAGACGATCTCGGCCCGGGTCGGGACCACCGCCTCCGATGGTCGCGATGTGGTGTTCTCCGCATCGGGCACGATCATTTCGCACCAGGGTTTCCGCCGCGTCTACGTCGAGGAGACCGACGGCGCAGATGACACCGATGGTGGGCACCTTCCGCCGCTCGCCGTGCAAGACGGTGTGATCGCGGACGAGATAACCGGTGATGGCCACGAAACGCAGCCGCCGTCGCGCTACACCGAGGCCTCCCTCGTGAAACGTTTGGCCGAGCTCGAGATCGGACGACCGTCCACGTATGCCTCGATCATCAACACGATCCAGGACCGCGAGTACGTGTGGAAGAAGGGCTCTGCGCTGATCCCATCCTTCACGGCGTTCTCCGTTGTCGGTCTGCTCGAAGAACACTTCCCGGATCTCGTCGACTACACCTACACCAAACGTATGGAGGAAGACCTCGACGCGATTGCCGGTGGAAGTGGAGAGGCGATCCCGTGGCTCCACACCTTCTACTTTGGCAACGAGCAGACCGAGGGCCTGAAGCACAAGGTCGACGAGCGGTTGGGCGAAATCGACGCTCGAGCGATCAACTCGATCCCGCTCGGCGTAACCGCTGACGGCGAGATGGTCGTTGCTCGCGTGGGCAAGTTCGGCCCGTACGTGCAGCGTGGCGAGAGCGACACCGCCTCCATCCCTGATGACATTCCGCCGGATGAGCTGACCGTCGACAAGGCGGTGCACTACATCGAAGAAGCGGCCAAGGGGCCCAAGACCCTCGGTGATGACCCCGAAACCGGCATGGCGGTCTACGTCATGAACGGGCGGTTCGGTGCCTACGTGCAGCTGGGCGAGATGGTCGATGGCGAGGACAAGCCGAAGCGGGCGTCCCTATTTGCCAACATGACCACCGAAACGATCGAGCTCGAGGACGCACTGAAGCTCCTGGCTTTGCCGCGAGTGGTTGGTGTTGATCCGGCGGACAACGTCGAGATCACCGTCCAGAACGGCCGGTATGGCCCGTACCTCAAGAAGGAAAAGGACAGCCGCAGCCTCGAGACCGAAGATCAGTTGTTCACCATCACGCTCGAACAGTGCCTCGAGATCCTCTCCAAGCCCAAGCAACGTCGTGGCGCGGTGGCCAAGCCGCCGTTGCGCGAGATGGGCGTCGACGAGGAATCGGGTAAACCCATGGTGATCAAGGACGGCCGGTTTGGCCCGTACGTCACCGACGGCGAGACCAACGCCTCACTTCGAAAGGGTGACACGGTCGAGGAGATGACCGACGACCGAGCCTCGGAGCTGTTGGCGATTCGCCGAGCGGCCCCGCCTCGCAAGAAGAAGGCTCCGGCCAAGAAGAAGAAAGCGGCCGCGAAGAAAAAGGCCCCGGCCAAGAAGAAGGCAGCTACAAAGAAGAAGGCCGCAGCGAAAACTCCCACCGAAACCGATTAAATCGCCGCCGTGCGGCGCGGGTAGCGGCGCCGAAACGCCATCCATGCCGCGGGGCCGGCTGCCATTGGCAGCCAGTAGGAAACGACGCGATACGCCAACGCGGCGACCGCGGCGTCTTGTGCGTTGATGCCGGACAGGACAAGTGCAGACGTCAGGCCGACCTCCACAAACCCCAATCCACCTGGTGTGATCGGAATCATGGCCAATACCGCTGCTGCCGCATACGCCACCATTACCAGACTCAATCGTGGGTCGGCATCAACGGCGTAGAGGGCCGCAACAAGTACGAGGTAGTCGAACGTCCAGTTCAGCGCGCTCGCCGCGACGGCCTGAGGCCACCGGTCGCCAAGCACCGAGACCAGACGGTCACGTTCTCTCACCAGGTCACGGGCATCAACCCGCATCGGCCGTCGAATGAGGCGGCCGACCGCCCGGGCCAGCCGGTTGGCAATCAGGCCGATGGCCAGCAGAGGTCGGGTGTAGCGCAGGCCGGTAGCAGCGACGACCATGGCCAGCATGAACAATACGAACGATGCCACCGCTACCGGCAACAGACCCTCGGGAATCGGTGCGCCGAAGACGGCGATCGCACCACCGATTGCAGGGATCGCGAACAGCGCAGCGGTGGAGAGGATCGACGTTGCCGCAAGAGCACCACCTGCCTTCGCCGGCGTAACCCCGGAGACCGCCAGCATCCGATAAAGCGTTGCGCCACCGATTGCTGCGCCACCGGGAAGAATTCGACTGACGCTGTTCGCGGTCACCTGACTGGTTCCGGCCACGAACCAGGAGACCTCGGGAAGAACAATTCTCGTCAGCCACCAAATGCACAGAAAGCTGATGACCTCCGCGATGAGCATGAACAGGAACCACGAGGGACGGATGGTTCGTAGACGGTCCGCTTCGCTGAAGAACTCGAGGACCGACTCGACAAAGCCGGGTGCCACCAGGGACAGGGCGATGATCACGAGCGCCAGAAAGAGGGCCCGCTTGACCGTGCTGCCGATGTAGTCGAGTTCGCCGATGCCCGGCATCTGCGGTGCCGCACCGGATCCGTCCGCCTCGCCGATGCGTCCCCCGCCGGGATCACCGTCGTCGATCATGCGACGAGCGTATCCCCCGACCGTGGCAACCCGAAGAGTTGCCGGGGGCTGTTAAGTTCGTCGGAATGACCGAGGTGCGTTCCGAACCCGCAGCCGAGCGCGGGTTCTTCATCGTTTTCGAGGGTGGCGACGGTTCGGGGAAGTCCACCCAGGCTTCCCGATTGGCGGCCCGCATCGACGCCGTGCTTACCAGGGAGCCGGGAGGAACCGCTGTTGGTGCCAAGATCCGCCACCTGGTGCTGGACCCCACCCATCCCGAGCTGGCCGACCGAACCGAAGCGCTGCTGATGGCGGCCGATCGGGCCCAACATGTCGCCGAGCTCATCGAACCCACCATCACGAACGGACGCCATGTCGTCTCCGACCGCTACGTCTACTCATCACTGGCGTATCAAGGCGTCGGGCGCGGTCTTGGCATCGATGAGGTTGGGGCCGTCAACACGTTCGGCACCGGAGGTCTCGAACCAGATCTCGTGGTGTTGCTCGAGGTCGACTCGTCGGTTGCATCCGAGCGCCTTGGTGACGAACTCGATCGCATCGAGCGCGCCGGCTCCTCGCTCGCACAAACCGTGGCCGCCACGTACCGCGAGTTCGCCGACGCCAACCCGGATCTCTGGGCAGTCGTGAACGGCACCGGCACACCCGACGAGGTCGGGCAACGGATCGACGACGTGGTGATGCAACGGTTGGGGCTGGCGTGACCTCCACGGAGTCCGCCGTTGATGATCCGTTCGAACTGGTCGTGGGACAGGAGCGAGCGGTTGAACAGCTTCGGTCCGCCGCTGCGGACCCCGTGCACGCCTACGTCTTCATCGGACCCCGCGGCTCGGGCAAACGTCGCGCCGCCGCGGCCTTTGCCGGGGAGTTGATTGGTGACAACGAAGACCGGGATCGGTCCCGGCGTCTCGCCCGTTCGGAAGACCACCCCGATCTGGTGGTGATCGAGCCAGAGGGAAACACGTTGCGAGCCGAAGAGGCCGAACAGGTCATCGTGGCGGCGTCGCGCGCCCCGGTGGAGGCTGGCGCCAAAGTGATCGTCATTGACCGATTCCACGACGCGACGGCAGAGGCTGCGGCCCGGCTGTTGAAGCCGATCGAGGAACCGTCGGCGAGTATCCGGTTCGTGCTGTTGGCCGAGGAGATCCCACCGGAACACATCACGATCGCGTCGCGCAGTACCCGAATCGACTTCCCTGCCGTCACCACCGCGGCGATCACTCAGGCCCTTGTCGGGCGTGGGGTGCCGCCCGAGATCGCACACGCCGCCGCGGACGGTTCGGGCGGCGATGTGGGTCGAGCGGAGCTGCTGGTCGACGACCCGGCGTTCGCCAAACGCCGCGAGCTCTGGTGGGGTGTGGCCGACCAGCTCGACGGATCAGGCCACACGGTCAGCGAGTTGGTGCGCTCGCTTCGAGAGGCCGTGGACGGTTCGCAGGAGCCGCTGGACACGCGCCACCTCGTGGAGGCCGAGGTAATGACCGCGCAGGAGGAGCTCACCGGTACTCGGGGCTCTGGTCGACGCGCGATGGATGTTCGCCACAAACGTGAGGCGCGTCTGCATCGAACCGACGAGTGGCGTATGGGTCTGGCCACGCTCGCGCAGCGTTACCGGGAGCAGGTGGTGGCCGGGGGAGCAGGCGTGGACGAACTCGCGGAGCTCACAAGTGCGTCTGAGGTGTTGTCCCGCAATCCGAGCGAGGAACTCTGGTTGACGGCGCTCCTACTCAGGTTGTCGCCGAGGGGCTAACGAATCGATCCGGCAGAACGAGCGAGCTCTCGGAGTTCGACCGGGTTCAGGATTGTCATGCGCATTCGGCCGGTTTCCACGACCCCGGTGTCGCGCAGCTCCCGCAGGGCCTTCGCGGTCCCTTCTCGGGACAGGCCCGCCCACTGCCCCAACTCCGCTTGTGAGATGGGAAGCGCCAGTGTGGGTGTGGTGTCGTGGCGCACGTCGGAGCGGTCCAACAGCTCGATGAGGCGAGCGGCCACCCGGCCGGTTGCGCTCCGCTCGGAGGCTTCGATCAGCTGACTGGTCAGGGCCACGATCCGATCGGAGAGTGAGGTGAGCACGTACCGGTTGAAATCCGGGAACTCATCGAGCATGGCAAGGAAGTCCGCGGTCCGAAGGCTCAGCACGGTGCTGGGTTCGGCGGTGATGACGTTCGCGGATCGGCCCTCGCCGGTGATGACGCCGAGCTCACCGATCGTGGAGCCAGCACCCGTGAGCTCGAGCAAGACGGTGCGGCCGTTCGTCGTTGGTCGTTCGATTCGCAGCAGTCCGGATTCAACGAACAACACAGACGTCGAATCGTGGCCCAACATGAGCACCCAGGCGTTGGCGGGATACGAGTGGTGGGTGCATCGTGACCGCAGCGCATCGAACGTGGTCGGGCTCAGAGCATCCATGAACAACTGCGTCACGCCGACAAACTACTGGAATGGTGCCGGGTGCCGTCTGTGTACCGGTACACACGTCACGCGTGTCTGGGTGCGTCGACGTGAATCGCCGACACCGTCAGACTTGATCTTGTAACCGGGCGGCGGCCCCCAATTGGTGGAACCAGGAGCAAGGGTTCGGAGGAGACTTCGACAGCGGAGGCGGTTTCCGCACCTTGCTCAGTTCCGCGTTTTGGCTCAACGTTTGCGGAGCGCAACTTCTGAAACGGCGTGGTCCGCGGACTTGGTCATGACCAGGTCGGCTCGGGTCCGTGTGGGAGCAATGTTCTCGTGCAGATTGGGACCATTGATCGAGTCCCAGATCAGTCCGGCGACGTCGATGGACTCGGTCTCGCTCAGGTGGGCGTAGTGGTGGAAGTACGAGTCCGGTCGGGTGAAGACGGAGTCCTGCAAGGCGAGGAAGCGTTCGATGTACCACTTCCGGATATCGGTCTCCGCGGCGTCGATGTAGATCCCGAAGTCGAAGAAGTCGGAGACAAAGAGCCGTGAGGATTCGCCGTTGGCCTGCAGAACATTGAGGCCCTCGACGATCAGGACATCCGGCTGATCCACGATGATCTCGCCGCCGGGAACCACGTCATAGCGCAGGTGGGAGTACGTCGGTACCTCGACCGTTTGTCCGGAGGTGACGTCGCGAAGCATGTCCACCATCCGGGCGGTGTCGTAGCTCTCGGGAAAACCCTTGCGGTCCATGAGACCCCGTCGTTCGAGCTCCGCGTTCGGATGGAGGAAACCATCGGTTGTCACCAGCGCAACGTTGGGGTGTTCCGGCCAGGTCGCCAGCAACGCCTGCAGCACGCGAGCCGCCGTGCTCTTGCCAACAGCGACGCTGCCAGCCAGACCAATGATGAACGGAATGGGCTGGGCTGGTGTGCTGAGGAAGGTGTCGGTCACGATGCTCAGCTGCTGTGCGGCGACGATGTGGAGATTGAGAAGCCTCGACAGCGGCAGGAAAACATCGGTGACTTCGGCCATGTCGAGTCGCTCGTTGATACCGCGGATTCGTTCGAGGTCGTCCTCGGTGAGGGCAAGGGGGGTGGCTTCCCTCAGCTCGGCCCATCGGGGCCGCGCGAACGTCTCGAATCGGCCCTGAATCATCATCATCACTTTGCATGATGATGCGGCCCAAGAACAATTTGTCGGTCAGGAGAGGTCCTTCCAAACGACGCTGTCCACAACCTCCTGGATCATTGGTAGATAGAGTTCAACATCGTTCTTCGTGGAGAACAGCGCAAATGTGACCACCTCGCTGTCGACATCGACGATCCAGAAACGCCATGTCTCGCCCCTATTGAACGGAATTGCACCAAACCCGCCCCAGAGCGCGTCGGTTGCGGACTCGGGTGTATCCCCGCCGAATGCGACTCCTTCCGCCCCGCCGACGGTGATTGGTTCGAACTCAAGGGGTAGAGCCATCGAGGCGGCGATCGCCTCCGCTGTCTGTTCAACGGTCGACTCGCTGCGTCGAAGCACCCACAGCTTTGTTGTTTGAGGTTTCCAATCCGGGGACCTCGCCGAGATGGCCTCGGCGGGTGGAATGAAGTCGATGACATCCGTCTGAGATGGACGGGATTTTCCAGCTCCGTCCGGGGCGATGAACGAGAATTGTGGCTCGAACTGGACAGCCCGAACCCGACCGAAGAAGTACGCCGGGCCACCACTGTTGTCGGAGCTCCACCCTGGGATCGAGTCCCACTCCTCGTCAGGGTCGACCGTGGTTGTGGTCGCAATCGTGGTTGTCGTCGTCGGTGTTGCCGTGGTGGTGGGAGCAACAGAGGTCGTCGACTCCGCTGGCTCCGTGGCAACAGCCGCGCCCGACGAACACGCGGCCAACAGCACCACACCCGCGAGCGTCAGCATTCGGACGTATCCGCTCGCTCGGCTTCGCACGAAATCGCTTCTCTCGATATCGGTCATGGCCATTCCTCCTCGTTGCGTCTGACAAGAAGTCGTCACCGCCGGTACCTATCTGTCGCACGCGATAGAAACTCCGACAATTTCTCGGACGGACCGACAGCAACGCGTGCTCGTGAACGACTTCCTAGTGTGAAGCTCATCGTGAGATCCGAGGGACCACCCCACGCAGTGGACCAGAGACGGGAGCAGCTGGCCAAATTGTTCGACCAGCACTACGACGCCGTGTACCGATACGCCCTTGCCCGTAGCGGTTCGGAAGTCCTGGCCGACGAAATCAGCGGCGAGACGTTTGCCGAAGCCGCCCGCTGGTATGCGCAGGAATCCCCCGAACCCGTGTCGATTGGCTGGCTGCTCACGGTCGCACGCCGACGCCTGGTCGACCACTGGCGGACTACGGATCGAAACCGTCGCCGAGTGGAGAAGTACGCCATCAGTGCGGAACTTGGCCGGCCGGAAATCGACCCAGAGTCAGACGACACGGTGTTCGAGGCGTTGCGGTCACTCTCGTCACGTCAGCGGGCTGCGCTGACGTTGCGTTACCTCGATGACTACTCGGTGCACGAGGTTGCCGAAGCGCTGGAATGTTCATATCAGGCGGCCGAGTCGCTCTTGGCGCGAGCGAGACGCTCATTCGCCGAAGCGTGGAAAGGAATCGCATGACCACCGACGATCACGATCACGTTCGAAATCTGCTCCAGGACGTGGAGCATCGTCTTCCTGTCGACGCCGATGCCCGGGTGCGCACGCGGCGCGCCACATTGGAGCTCTTCGACAACGCCGTCTTCTCTCGCCAGGCGAGCCACCAGATCGAGTGGGACCAGATGGATGCCTCGGCCGATGTGATCCCTCTCGCGCCTGCCACTGCAGTCCAACACCGGCGTCGGACCATTCTCGCGGTGGCCGCAGCGATTGTGTTCGCGTTCATCGGCGTAGGAGTACTCATTCTCGACGAGTCACCTGAAGATGACGTGGTATCGGTGGCGAACGATGGCACTCCCGATATCGGTGATCAGGAAGGTTCTGGCCCCTTCGACGCGTCCGCCCTGGTCGACGGACTCAGGTTCGACATTCCCACACGTCTTGACCTCGTCACCACATCAGACGGACGTTTGACGTTCGACCGCGGCAGCGCCGGAAGTAACGCCGCGACTGACATCACCGTTCTCGTTGTCGATCGCTGGGGCGAGCCAGTTCTTGTCGATGGTCTCCCTCCAGTCGACGAACCACAGACGCTGGTGGACTGGCTGGCCGACTCGTCAACGGATGAATCCGAATTCGTCTTTCGCGAAAGTCACCCTGAAGGAGCGTTGACCGTCGCGTGGCTCGTGCGGTTGTCGACGGCGGGAGCGAGTGCTGTCGGGTGCCCTACCGAGGGACCCTGCGGCGAGGTCGCCTTCGCTCCCGACGGCAGTGCGGTGTCGCTGGACGCGGACATGCTGACGGAATTGATCTCGATCGAGATTCCGGGTCAGCGCCCGCTTCTCGTTCACACCTCGTATCCGGAGGACACCGTGAGTGACGAGGTGGCTGGGGAACTCGCTCGCTCGATCGTCTCGGGCTTCTACGAGTCGGCGGACAACTAGCGGCTCGTCCGCCCTTGCAGGATCGAGTCAGGGGCCGAAGATCCGGCCGATGCGCCGAGGGATGTTGGCGATCATTGGAAAGGCGGCCGCTCGCCGGGGTAGGCGAACATGTGACTTGTCCGACTCGATGGCGGCCCGAATGGCGCTGGCGACCTCATCCACCGGGAGCATACGTTGCAGTCGCAGCTGCTCGGACTTCGAGAAGATCGCGTCGACCTGAGGGTCCGAGCGGAGTTCGTGAACCATGTCGGTGTCGGCCTCGCCGATCTCCACCAGAGTGACCCCAACGGCGCTTCCCTCCAACTCCACTCGTAGTGATTCGGTGAACGAGCTGAGCCCGGCTTTGGATGCGCCGTAGCTGGCAAAGCCGGGAGTATCGACGGCCATGGCCAGCGACGACACGTTCACGATGTGCCCGGTGCCACGAGCCAGCATCGAGGGCAGTACCGCTTGGCAGAGCAGTGCCGGTACCTCCAGATTCACCCGAAGGACAGCCCGCACATTGGCGTCACTCTGTTCCGAGAGTCGGCCCGGCACCGCCACGCCGGCGTTGTTGACCAGCACGTCGATCGGGCCGCCCTGAAGCGCCTGGGGGATAAGCCCACCAACGAACGACGGATCCATAAGGTCGCCGGTGATTCCACCGGTGTCGGTTCGCGCCACACCGACGACGGTGGCGCCTGCGTCGGTGAGTGCACGGGCGATACTGGCACCCACGCCGCGGGACGCTCCCGTCAGGAGCACCCGTTTGCCATCGAGATCCATGATTACTTCGAGCCCCGGCAGGGGCCCATCACGTCCTCGACGAATCGGAGGATGGGATCAGGCGAGGGCGGATGTCCGAAGTCCATGACGAAATGGTTCACTCCCATGTCGTGACGGCGGCCGATCTCCTCAACGAACGCTTGTGAATCGGCGTCGGTTTCCGGAAGCGCCCGTTCGATCGTCACCGCGTTGGTGATACCCGACGGATCACGGCCTGCACCTTCAGCTGCCGCCGACACGATCGCCCGCTTGCGCACCCAGTCCTCGTCCGCGCTGGCGAACCCGTGCCATATGTCGGCTTGTCGACCAACCAGCGGAAGTCCCACCTTCTCGCCGTTCGCACCGATGCAGATCGGCGGAACCACCTCGGGCAACGGCGGTGCACATGCGTCCGCGATGGAGAAATGTGCGCCGTCATAGGTGGGGAAGTCCTCGGTCCACATGAGACGGCAGATCTCGACCACTTCCTCCAGTTGGGCGAAACGCACCGACGGCTTCGGGAATTCGTATCCGTAGGCCTCGTACTCCTCACCTCGCCAGCCGGCGCCAATACCCAACATGAACCGGTTGTCCGACAGCACCTGCAAGGTGGCGGCCATCTTCGCGGTCAGCGCCGGCGGTCGGTAGCCGTGTCCGAGCACGTGATGGCAGAACATGACGTCGGGAAACGTCGCTGCCAACCACGTCAAGGTTGTCCAGGCTTCCATGAACGGATCGGTCTTGGCATCCATGCCGTAGAAATGGTCCGCAATCCAGATCGAGTCGAAATGGTCGTTGACCGTCGGCAGGATGTGCTCGGCCTGATAGACGACGATGGGCTTGTGGTCGCTGAAACGATTGCCGATTACCGGGGACAACCAACCGAACGTCAGATCTGAAGATGTATGCACGTGGCAAACCTAACGGTTCGGCCGTGCCCGGTGTGTTCTGCGTCACGCAGACGGAGTTGGTGGTTGTTGGCATCACGGATAAGCTTTGCTGCTTGTGAGTTTGACGACCCTTCGGGGTTAGCCAGGCGACGGAGTCTCTCCGAACACAATCGACGTCCAACCAGGCCCCTCGGGGAACCAGCTGGCAAAACCGAACCAATCGCTCCGCCGGGCCTGCCCGAGCGGAGCGTTCGCGTGACAGGGCTGCGGCCCAGGATCCACTGATTAAGGAACGTAACCATGGCCACCAAAGCCATTGTTGGTGAAAAACTGGGAATGACGCAGGTCTGGCGAGACGACAAGGTCGTCCCCGTGACCGTGCTCAAGGTCACCCCTTGTCGCATCGTGCAGATCAAGCACCCCGAGACCGACGGCTACTCCGCCGTGCAGGTCGCGATGGGCACCCAGAAAGAACACCGACTCATCAAACCCGAACTCGGCGCCTACGAAAAAGCAGGCGTCGCCCCCGGCAAGAAGCTCGTTGAGCTGCGTCTCGACGACGTGAGCGCCTTCGAGGTCGGCCAGGAGATCACGGCCGAGATCCTCGAGGACGGCGAAATCGTCGACGTCACCGCGGTCTCGAAAGGCCAGGGATTCACGGGCGTCATGAAGCGTCACAACTTCAAGGGCCAGCGAGCCAGCCACGGTGCTCACCGTGTGCACCGCATGCCTGGTGCAGTTGGCCAGTGCGCCACTCCGGCCCGCATCTTCAAGGGAAAGAAGATGGCCGGCCGTAGTGGTGCCCAGAAGGTCACGACGCAGAACCTGCAGATCGTCGAGAGCAACGCCGAAGAGAACATCGTTCTCATCCGAGGCAACGTTCCCGGCCCGAAGGGCGGCACGGTCCTCGTCCGCAACGCCGTGAAGGGAACCAACTAATGGCATCCGTTGACGTCATCACTTCCGCCGGCAAGAGCGCCGGCAAGGCCGATCTTGATGATCAGATCTTCGGCATCGAGCCCAACATCCCGTTGATGCACCAGGTGGTCACCGCCCAGCTCGCTGCTCGCCGTGCCGGCACCCACAGCACCAAGACCCGCGCCGAGCGCCGCGGTGGTGGCGCCAAGCCGTGGCGTCAGAAGGGCACCGGTCGTGCTCGTCAAGGTTCGATTCGTTCGCCACAGTGGCGTGGTGGTGGCGTCGCTCATGGCCCCAAGCCCCGCGACTACAGCCAGAAGACCCCCAAGAAGATGATCAAGCAGGCGCTTCGCTGCGCACTGTCCGATCGTGCCGCTGACGGCAAGGTCATGGTCGTCGACGACTTCGCGTTCGACGCACCGAAGACAAAGGATGCCATCGCGGCATTGAAGGCCATCGGCGCCGAGGGCCGAGTCCTCCTCGTCCTCACCGCCGACGATGCGAACGCCGCACTGAGCTTCCGCAACCTCCCCGAGGTGCACGTGCTCCCCACCGGTGAACTTAACGCCTACGACGTGCTCGTGAGCGACCTCGTGGTGTTCACCAAGGACGCATTGCCTACTGCAGATGCGCCGGCCAAGGCCGAAAAGCCAGCCAAGGCGGCGAAGGCTGAGAAGCCGGCCAAAGCCGTCGCCGAAGAGGTCGCACCCACCGAAGCATCGAGTGACGAGGCCGACTTCGGTCCGGACTCTCACGCACCCATCGATGGCGACGCCATGCCCGACGGTTTCCCCGTCAAGGGCAACGCCGACTCCATGAAGTTCCATCAGCCAGGCGGCCGTTGGTACGACAGCACCGTGGCCGAGGTGTGGTTCACCACCGCCGAGGCAGCGACCGCTGCAGGTTTCACCGAAGCCGGCACCAAAGCATCGAGTGAGGAAGAGTAAATGGCTGCTGATCCCCGCGATGTGCTCATCGCCCCTGTTGTTTCCGAGAAGAGCTACGGCCTGCTCGAGGACAACGTCTACACCTTCACCGTTGCCCCCGATGCGACCAAGCCGCAGATCAAGCACGCGGTTGAGTCGATCTTCGAGGTCACGGTTCTGAAGGTCAACACGCTGAACCGCAAGGGAAAGCGCAAGCGCAACCGCCGGAACGGAACGTTCGGCAAGCGCCCCGATGCCAAGCGAGCAATGGTCACGCTCGCTGAAGGCGATGAGATCGACCTGTTCGAGGTGTAACCCAATGGCTCTACGCAAACGCAAACCCACAAGCCCCGGCCGTCGATTCCAGACGTCGTCTGACTTCTCCGAGATCACGAAGACCACGCCGGAACGTTCGCTGATCGAGAAGCAGAGCAACACCGGTGGCCGCAACAGTTACGGCCGCAAGACTGCCCGTCACCGTGGTGGCGGCCACAAGCAGCAGTATCGCAAGATCGACTTCCGTCGCAACAAGGACGGCGTGCCGGCCAAGGTCGCTGCGGTCGAGTACGACCCGAACCGCTCCTGTCGCATCCTTCTCCTGCATTTCCATGATGGTGAGAAGCGGTATGTGCTCGCACCGGAAGGTGTGCAGGTTGGTGACACCCTGCAGAACGGTCAGGGTTCGGAGATCAAGCCCGGCAATGCGCTGGCGCTGCGGTACATCCCCGTCGGTACCACCGTGCACAACGTCGAGATGCAACCTGGCGGCGGCGGCAAGATGGCCCGTTCGGCCGGTTCGAGCGTCCAGCTCGTGGCCAAGGACGGCCCGTACGCCATCCTTCGCCTGCCCAGCACCGAAATGCGTCGTGTGCCGATCGACTGCCGTGCCACCGTTGGCACCGTCGGTAACGCCGAACACGAGCTCATCAAGATCGGCAAGGCCGGTCGTAACCGCTGGAAGGGCGTTCGCCCCCAGACCCGCGGTGTCGCAATGAACCCGGTCGACCACCCCCACGGTGGCGGCGAGGGCAAGACGTCCGGTGGACGTCATCCGGTGTCTCCATGGGGCAAACCCGAGATGCGCACCCGTTCCAACAAGAAGCAGTCCAACGACATGATTGTTCGTCGACGCCGTACACGCGGGTCGCGGAGGTAAGTGGTATGCCACGCAGTCTGAAAAAGGGTCCGTTCGTCGACGAGCATCTGCTCAAGAAGGTCGATGCCCTCAACGAGAAGAACGAGAAGCAGGTCATCAAGACCTGGTCGCGTCGTTCGACCATCATCCCCGACATGCTCGGTCACACGCTCGCCGTCCACGACGGTCGCAAGCACGTGCCGGTGTACGTCACCGAGTCGATGGTCGGGCACAAGCTCGGCGAGTTCGCGCCAACGCGTACCTTCAAGTTCCACGCCGGCCAAGAGCGGGGAGCCCGCCGATGACCGGTGCCAAGACCAACGAACGTCCGGGAACCCGGGCCAAGGTCAGCCACTCCCGGGTGTCGGCCTACAAGGCGCGTGAGGTGCTCAATCAGATCCGTGGACTCCACGTGATCGACGCCGCCGACTATCTCGAGCTCTGCGAACGTGATGTTGCCGATGTCATTGGCAAGTGCCTCGACTCGGCCGTCGCCAACGCGGAGAACAACGATCTGCAGGACGCAGAAGAGCTGTTCGTCTCCGCCTGTTACGCAGATGAGGGTCCAACGATGAAACGTTGGCGTCCCCGTGCCCGTGGCCGCGCCACTCGTATTCGCAAGCGCACGTGTCACATCACCGTGATCGTGAGCCGTCTCGACGAGGACGCCCTCGAGCTGCGCCGCAGCCGCGAAGAGCGTCGTCTCGCCGGTGGTGGCCGCAAGCCGAAGGCCGATCGTGCCGCTCGCGTCGCCAAGTCCAAGGGCGAAGAGGTGCCAGCTGCGGCTGACGCCGACGCTCCAGCGGAAACCAGTGCGGACCGGGACTTCGGCGCAGAGTCACATCTGCCGCTCGAAGATGGTTCGATGCCCGAAGGTTTCCCGATCAAGGGCAACGCGGACTCGATGAAGTACCACCAGCCGGACGGCCGTTGGTATGAGAACACGGTGGCCGAGGTCTGGTTCGCCAGCGCCGAGGCAGCCGAGGCTGCCGGTTTCGTTGAAGCCGGCACGAAGGCCTCAACCTCCGATTCGGAAGAGGAAGAATAAGCATGGGTCAAAAGATCAACCCCTACGGCTTCCGCCTCGGTGTCACCACCGACTGGAAGAGCCGCTGGTTCGCAACCGGCAGCGATTACGCCGACTTCGTCATCGAAGACTCGACGATCCGCGACTTCATCATGAAGGACCTCCCGCATGCGGCGATCAGCCGCATCGAGATCGAACGCAAGTCCAGCCGTGACAGCCTCCGCGTTGATGTGCACACCGCACGTCCGGGCATCGTCATTGGCCGCAAGGGCGCCGAGGCTGATCGCCTGCGTCAGGGTCTGGCCAAGATCACGGG
>SHLQ01000041.1 GCA_004282895.1 Acidimicrobiales bacterium | reverse complement strand
GTGCCGCGCCACGCCCGCTCGTACGGGAATCTGTCGGCACTGCATGATCAGGTTCGTGCGGAGCGAGTGAGTGCACTCTCCGCGTTCCGATCGGACGTATCGAGCGGCAACTTCCCCAACGGGTCTGAGATCATCGACATCGACGCGAAAGAACTCGACACATTCCTCGCGACCCTCGACTGACACGGGGCTGCGCCTCACCGAATCGCCGGTTAGGGTCGCCCCGATGTCCGTGATCGAACTGCTCATCGACGTGATGGGGCCTGTGGTGGCCATCGTGGGCGTCGGTTGGCTGGCGCGACGTCGCCTCGAGTTTGACGTCGCGACGTTGTCCCGGCTGGCCTTCTGGGTTCTCGGCGCGGCGTTTGTTCTGGATGTGTTCGCCGACGCCGAACTCGACCGCACCGTGGTGTTGAAGCTGGTGTTGGCGGCGTTTCTTTCCATGACTGTCGCGGTGCTCCTGGCGGCTGTTGCCGGACGAACCTTCGATCTGGGCCGATCCAGAACAAGCGCTGCGGCGATGTGCAGCGCCTACGGCAACGTTGGCAACGCGGGTCTCGCCATCTCGGCGTTCGCGTTCGGCGAGTCGGCAATTCCGTTCGCCGCGGTGCTGATGATCGCGATCAATGTGCCCGGGATGATCCTCGGGATCAGTCTGGCAACGTCCCGTGAGCACGGCGTTGGCTACGGCGTGGTGCGAGCCCTGTCGGCACCGATGTCGCTTGCGGCCGGTGTCGCCATCCTGATGAACGCGTTCGGCTGGTCGTTTCCCCTGACCGTCGAACGCTCGATCTCGCTTCTGGGAGGTGCGCTTATCCCGGTGATGCTGCTCACTCTGGGAATGCAGTTGGCGACGTCGAAGTCGCTACGCCCGGAAATCGACATTGGCATCGTCGGGGTGATCAAGCTGGCGATCGTGCCGGTGGTCGCCGCTGGCCTCGGAAAGACGCTCGGTCTTGAAGGTGACGCGTTCGGAGTGCTCATCATCCAATCGGCGATGCCACCGGCGGTGTTCTGCGCGGTGGTCGCGATGGAGTTCGACCTGGAGCCCGAGCGGGTGTCACGGACCGTTCTCGGTACCACGCTAATCGCGCTGGTCACGTTGCCGTTCGTGCTCGTGGCCGTGACGTAGGTTCAGGCCGCAGCCGCGAATCCCGATCCGAATCCCGATCCGAAGTCTGGCTCGGCCGGCCGGGCGAAGTAGTACCCCTGCAGCGCGTCCGCGCCCATGTTCCGCAGGCGAATCATCTCCTCTTCGGTCTCGATTCCCTCCGCAACAACATTCGCGCCCAGGTGATGGCCGGTATCGATGAGGAGTTGGACCAGAGCGGCCGCAGACTCGTCGTTGACGAACGATCGGTCGATCTTGAGGATGTCCATCGGAAGTGTCCGAAGTTCGGCCAAGGATGTGAAACCCGTGCCGAAATCGTCGATGGCTATGAGCAGTCCGTGATCTCGAAGAGCCTGAAGTTTCTCGGCGGCATCCTCGAGATTCTCGACGAACGCGCTCTCGGTCACCTCCAGAATCAAGCGACCCTCGAGAGCCTTTCCGTGCACAACCGCCAGCACATCGTCCACGAACGTCGGGCTTGTGAGATGACGACTGGACATGTTGACGCTCATCTTCTGACCGGGCTCGAGGTAGGGAATCTGGGCGACGGCAGCTTTCAAGACCCACTGATCGATACTCAGGATCAGGTCGCTTTCTTCGGCGAACGGAATGAATGAATCGGGGAAGACGAGGCCGTAGCCCGGACGATTCCAGCGCAACAACACCTCGACGGTACACACCGAGTCACCGTGCGGCTTCACGATTGGCTGGTGATGCAGCACGAACTCCTGGTCTGCGTTCCCCAGCGCTCGCTCGAGATCACACGCGAGCTCAGACCGTGCCTCGAGCTCGGCCCGGAGTGCCTCGTCGAACGGCTGTATCTGACAGTCGGGGCTGGACTTGGCGCGATAGAGCGCGAGATCAGCTCGCTTCAACACCTCTGCGGGCTTGTCGCCTGGCTGGCCGATGGCCACGCCAATGCTGGCGCCGATGTGCACACTGCCAAGACCGTGATCGTAGGGATCAGCCAGCGAATCAAGCACCGTTCTTCCCAGCCCAACGGCGTCATCGAGATCGTGGGTTTCGGCGAGAATGACGAACTCGTCACCACCGAGTCGGCCGACGAATGAGTCGGTTCCCGTGGTTGCATGAAGTCGGTCGGCCACGAGGCGAAGAATCTCGTCGCCGGTTTGATGGCCAAACGCGTCGTTCACGCTCTTGAAATTATCGAGATCGACGAACAGAACCGCCGTGACGGTGTCGGTCTCCGGCGACCGCAGGTGAGCCTCCAGCTGAGCAAGGGATTCGCGTCGGTTTGCGACCTGCGTGAGTCCGTCGTGCGCCGCCTCGAATTCGAGTTCATGCTGGAACTTGTCCTTCAACTGGAGTGAGGTCGCCAGCGTTCGAACCGCAGTCTGGAGCGATGCTCCGAGAGAACCGCGGGTGGGCTCGGTGAGAGAAACGTGATCGAGATCACCCTCTGCCAACGCCTGAGCTTGGCGCTGCGCCAGGTCGAGGCTGAACGCCGCTTCCCGGATTGCGTTGTTCGCGACCCGGATCTCCCTCGGGCCGCCGTTCTCCTCTTCGTTCGCCGTGAAGTCGCCGTTTCGAATCCGGGAGGCCGCGGCCGCAAGCCGTCGGCTCGGTTGGGTAATGGCACGCTGCGCCACCGCGACAAAGAACAGCGACATGACCACTAGGGCGATGCTGCTCAGGAGGATGGTGCGATATCGTGCGGCTGCGCTCTGGTTCATTTCGGCGCTTGCCAGCGACACATCATCGGCTGCCACCGTCAGCAAGCTGAAATAGACGTCGGTGCTCTCAAGGCTCGACGTGAAGATGGGTGCGATGCTGTCCAGCTGGCCCAGGACCGCCGCGAGGCCTTCGTTTTCCCCAGCTCCGGTCTCCAAGGTTTGAGCGACGAAGTCGTCGATTGCCCCGTCGAACGTCTGGGTGGCCTGGGACTCCGCCATCTGTTCCAGGACCGATCGGACGGCAGAGGTCGGTGCCGCAATCCGGTCGATCTCGTCGAGTGAGGTGATGCGGTTTGCCCGGGAGGAGATCAGCAGCTCCGTGTCGGCACCCGCGTCGGTCAGAGAAGCGAACTGTGCGCCAAAATAGAGCGTGAACTCTCGGGCGATCGACTGATGGGCCTCGGCGGCCTCCTCGAACACCCGGAGAGCGTCGGTCAATCCGTTCTCGCTGTCCATCTCCCCAACGGTTCGCAGGGCGTCATCGAAGAGTGTGTCCGCCTCGGCCTTCAAGGAGTTCTCCAGCGCGGCGTACTGCGCTCCTCTGCGGGCTGCTTGCGTCGCGTCGTCCGCTCGAATGCCATCGACCGCGCGGCGGATCTCCGGTAGATCCAGCTGTTCGAGGAGTTCATCGACTCGCGATTGGTTCGTCTCGAGTTCGCGATTTAGGTCCACGCCGGTGAACGTGAGGACGAGTCCGGGATCGATGCCGATCTCCGCGATTCCTCGCGCCGTCGCGTCCCAGTTTCCTTCGTGGAGCAATCGTGTGCGGACCTCGGTGAGTAGGACCAAACGCTCGATCGACATCTGCACGCTGTCGCTTTGAGAGACGGAACGACCTGCAGCCGAGGACTCGACGATGCCGAACCACGATGCGCCGATCAGTGCGGGCAAAGACAACGCGACGAGAAGCACCCAGATCGGGTAACTCCGTCCACGACGGGAGATTGAGGAATCTTCCCGCCAAGGAGTTTTGGTTGCCATTACGAATCTTTTCGGCACGAAGCCGCAACCCCACAATGGGCCGAATTCCCTAGGGTGTTATTCCAAACCATCGCGAGAGCTCGGCATCCCACGATGCTTCGTCGACCGGAGTCTGGGTCGTCTTGCCAGCGGTGGTCAGCTTCAGACGGTCTTTGAGCAAGGTGACGCGGTCGGTGCCAACACCCAGGAGGCGAGTCGCGAACGGCTTGTTCGACCAGTGCAGTTCCGGGTTGGTCCGCAACTCAACCGACGCTGCTTCGAAGTCGGTCAATTCGTGACCGACCCGCCGAAAGCGGTATTGCGGTGTCGGTATGTCGCCGTCGAGTTTGGTGAGGGTCAAACCCTCGCTGCTGTCAAAGAACTGGTAATCGCCGGAACCTCCGTCCTGCGACGTCCGGGAATTCAGCAGAAGTGGCTGGGTGAAGCTCTCACCGAATCCGACATCGACGAGGTACGGCTGATCGAGGGCGACCTCGATCGTCAGGTGGTCGATGACCTTTGACGGGCCTCCGAGCAGAACCGCTGCTCCCAGACGGAGAACGTCAAATCCGAGCGCAGTCAGCAACGCCGAGAATGCACCGTTGAGTTCGAAACACCATCCGCCTCGACCCCGCTCGACGACCTTTGGCACCGACCAGTCGAGCGACGTCCGCATCTCCGCGACACCGTGAACGACATCAAGGTTCTCGAACGGCACGGTCGTGAGGTGGGCATATTGCAGAGCCGCCAAGGTCTCGAGCGAAGGCTCCGTCGGTCCGGCGTAGCCGATTCGCTGCAAGTACTGATCAACGTCCACGGGGTTCAACCTAGGGCGACGGCGGCCGATGACATCGATATGGATCAGACGCTCGTACCGATGGGGATCCGTGAGGACACGGACCCGTTCGAGGAGATGAAGGATGCCCTGACATCGGGCTACCGGGACTTCAGCGGACGGTCAACGCGCTCTCAGTTCTGGACGTTTCACATCTTCTCGCTGGTGCTCGTGGCCTTCGCGGCAATGCCCGCCATCTTCACAGGAAACGAAGCATGGAGTGCCGTCACGACGCTGCCGGTGCTTGTCGGCCTCTTCATTCCGCTGTTGGCGATCACCGCCCGACGGCTGCACGACACGGGTCGGACCGCCAAATTAGCCGTGATAGCGATTATCCCGTGGTTGGGTGCATTGTTGTTGCTCATCATCCTGATGGCCGACAGCGAGCCCGAGGTCAACCAGTGGGGTGAGTCGCCCAAGTTCATCTACGACACGCCAAAGACGCAGCGGCACCCTCGCTGGAGCTCCGCTGCGTAGGACAACTACGATCAGCCCGTGGATGATGCCGAGCTGATCGATTTGGCCCTGGCCGAAGCTCGCCGGGCTCTCGAACACGACGACGATCCCGTCGGTGCGGTGGTGGTCGATGCCGACGGCACGGTGATCGCCTCCCGACACAACGAACGCGAGCTCAGCGGTGATCCAACCGCCCACGCCGAGGTGCTGGTGTTGCGTGACGCCGCTGCAGCGCGCGGTGGTTGGCGCCTGGACGACTGCACGATCGCCGTCACCCTCGAACCGTGTGTGATGTGTGCCGGGGCATTGCAGCAAGCGCGCATCGGCCGCGTCGTGTTCGGTGCGATGGACATGAAGGCCGGCGCGCTGGGTTCGCTCTACAACGTTGGTGATGATCCGCGGTTCCCGCACTCCTACGACGTGACCATGCGGGTGCAGGAAGCCGAGTGCGTGGCGTTGTTGTCGGAGTTCTTTGCTGCCCGGCGCTGACCCGCCTAGAGGTCGCAGGCGGACACGCCGTCGAAGGTGCCGATACGCAGCTCGGCGACCATGTCGAAGACCAGGCCCGGGTTCGAAAGGAGATCGTTCGACGTCGAGAGTGTCTGCACTGCCTCGTCCAGATCAAACGGAGACAGCGTTATCTCCTCTTGTTGCGACACGTCATACAGCCACGATCCAACAAGGCATGAACGCTGCAGAACCGCGTCCCTGGTCTCCGTCTCGAGGTCCAGGGACTCCTGCAAGGACTCGGCGTAACGAAACGCGTACTCAGTGCCGATCGCGTTGTCGCCAATGCCGTCGTACAGATTCTCGAGCGTCTGGTCATCTGGCAGGTCAACATATTGGTCGAGTGATTCGTCGGTGAGCGATTCGAAATACATCGCCGTCTCCTCGCTCAACAGCTCGACCGCCTCGGCGTAGGGGAGGTTGCCGTTGTTCAACAGATCGAAGCTGTCCGTGAACTGGAATTGGGTGATCGGAAGCGACTCCTCGGTGTAGTCAAAGCAGAACTTCGCGCCCAGCTCGTATCCCTCCTGCGTCGCCCGAACCCGGTCGAATCCATTGCCGTGTGCACCCTCGTCCATCGGATTGCCGCCGATCTCGTCTCTGGTCTCGAGGGTCGAAATGATGGCGAGGTCGAGTGACGCCGGGTCATCGAATGGATCGATCCGGTTGCGTTCGGCCCACGCCGCGTAGGCGCCAGACCAGCAATCCGCCTGCTGCTCCGCCAGCAAGCTCGATTGGTCGTCAAACCCGAGCTGGAACTGAATCACGTGTCCCCACTCGTGAGCGAACAACATGGCGTTGCCTGCACCCGGGAACCGTTGCTCCAAGTCGGGCATGTAGTCGACGTCGTCGTAGACGACGGTGATTCCCTCGTCGCAGATTGTGACGAACGCGTTCTCTTCCACGTCTTCCTCATAGAGGATCTCGACGTCGTTCTCCCACGAGCATTCGTCGGTCGCACTCCCGTCGAGAAGACCCGAACGCGGGACCAGCCGATCGACCGACACGTTGTCGTACTCGAACCCAAGGTCGTCGTCGACCTCTCGCCAGAAGGCCTCGACCAGATTGACCAGCTCCGCAGCGTCACCCAGTTCGTCCAGGTCGCGCGCCTCCGACAGGGGAGCGGAGCTGGGGGCGGCGGACGGCGCGGGTGTTGTCGTGGGAGAGCCCGTCGTGGAGTCCGCCGTCGCCTCCCTCTGAACGGTTGTCGGAGAGGCGGCCGGGTCCTCCGCCGAACGCGGATCGTCACAGGCGGCCAACAAAGCAGCGAGGATGACCGCAACGGCGATCCAGAATCGTCGCATTCGGTTCATCGCCGAAGAAGCGAGCTCACGCGGCCTTCGATATCGCTCAATGGCACTGGTCCAAACGTTCTGCTGTCGGTCGCGTTCATCTCTGCTCGGTTGTCGCTCATGACGATCACACCTTCCGCGTCGACCGACTCCACGCGTTTGACCAAACGTAGCTGCCGGCGGGTCGGGTGAATCGCGACGACAACGTCGCCAACAGCTACGGATTGCACTGACTCGACCAGCACGATGTCACCCTCGTGAAGTGCAGGTTCCATCGACGCGCCCGTGACTCGCAGGCGTTGTCGACGCCCGAGCGCGACCAACACCAGCTCACGCCAAGACGCGGCGGGCAGGGGAGGGATCAGGTTGTGTAGAACTCGACGTCGCGGCCCTTGGTGGCCCAGAAGATGCCGTGGATCTCTTCGATCGCTGCCATCAGGGCGTCGGCGGCTTCCATACTCACGTGCACCTTGACTTCCGAGCATGCCTTCGCGGCGTTCCAGAAGGTGGTATGCAGATCGGGGTACTGCTCGAGATGTGGCGGCTTGAAGTAGTCGGTCCACAGAACGAGGAGTTCTTCCTTGGCGATATGCGCCTGCTGCTCCTTGATCGTGATGTAACGACCCTGCGTGTTGGCCTCCTCGACCGTGGTTGCCGGACCAGCGTCGAGCAACTTCTGCGTCATCGAACGAGCAGCTTCGGCAGCGATACGAGCCGACGCGGGGTCGTAGACGCCACACGGGCCGTCGCAGTGAGCGCTGACTTCATCAGCGGGGAGGGCGTGAACGAGCTTTCGCAACATCTGGATCTCCTTCAGATCAAACGTGAGACTGACTCTATCCCGTGGGGGAGTTTTGGCGTAGCCGAAATCTCCAAGCAACCCGAAGGTTTGCCGCGTAGCCAAAATCGCCTAGCAACCCCAAGGGTTGCCCGACACCCGCGGAAACCGTCGTGGGCCTCCGCGCCGTTCGCTTTGCTCACTAACCGAGTTTGGCTTCGCCAAACGTCGCAGCAGTGACGGGCCGCGGTGTGTGAAGCTGGGGGGATGAAGACTCGGCCCGCGCGAAAGCTCGTGAAAGCGATCCGATCTGGCGACATCGGAATAGTGGAGGTGTTGTTGTCCGACCACCCGGGGCTGGCCAGCGAACGCGTCGGCAAGAACCCGCGCACGATGTTGCACTATGCCACCGACTGGCCGGGCAACTTCCCGAACGTGGCGAGGACAATCGAGCTGTTGTGTGCGGCCGGAGCCGACGTGAACGCTGGCAGCCCGCATCCGACGAACCCACTCGTCTCGGAGACGCCATTGCACTGGGCGGTATCCAGCGGCGACATCGCCGCGACGGAGGCGCTCATCGTTGCCGGCGCCGACGTTGATCCTCCCGGCGGGATCTTCGACGGCTGCTTCCCGTTCGAGGAGGCGATCATCTTCGAGAACTACGACGCCGCCCGCGTGCTCCTCGCTCACGGCGCGACGCCGTATCTCTCCGGCGCGGCTGCACTGGGCCAGCAGCACGAGGTCGAGAGTTACTTCGACGTTGATGGCAACCTGGATCTCGACAGGACGTGGCTCTCGAACTGGAAGCTGCCGCGCGACCCTCAACCTGTGCTCGATCGGGCCTTTCAGTTCGCCTGCCGGGCAGGACATCTCGAGATCGCCAAGTACCTTCTCGAACGGGGCGCCGATCCAAGGGCCATCACCCCTACGGACACCACGGCCCTGGACTGGGCGGCCGACAACGGTCACGCGGATGTCGTCAGCTGGCTCGAAGCCCTGGTCGGCCCGTCCAGCTAGTTCAGCGCGGGAAGAAGATCGAAGCTGCCCAGGTACAGCGCACCCATGGCGATGCTGGCCACGCTGATGACCACGGCCAACGTGGCGTAGATCGGGAAGCTGCGTTCGGCCTGCAGCAGGCCGGCTCCGGCGATGAGGGCAAGAGCAGCGTTCGCAACGATCAGACCGAGCACCCACAAGCCGAGTAGCGCGAGTCCGAAGGTGACACCGACTGCCGCTGTCGACGCAACGAAGATCGCGATCTGGGTGGGACTCTCGATACCGACACCGTGCAACATCCCAATTCCGGCTGCAGTCCCGTTGCCATAGTTGGCGTCCGGCCGATCGGGAAGAACCAGGTCATGACGATGGGGATGGCCATGCGCGAACGTTGTGGCAAGGCGACTGCGACGCCCCGCAGGAATCAATACGGGGGCGACCGTCGCTGCCTCCGCATGCGCGTGGTCGTGCGCCTGGGCAGAATCGTGGACCTCATCGACGTGCTCGTGCCGATGTTCGTGTTCCACCGAGATCGCTCGGCCGGCACGGCCCTCCCGCACCCGACGCAGACCGGCAAACGTGCCGCTGATGATCAGCATCCATCGGCTCTGCAATCGGAAGTCCTGGCCTTTGCGGACGAGCTCCGCGAGGATCCACAGGCCCAACGCGATCAGCGTCACGCCAACCACACGGCCCATCCAGTCATCCACTCCGTCCGGTATCGCCGTGCCGGCCAGAATCGCGAACGACCCGAGAAGGAATACGACGGCGCCATGACCAATCGCATAGATCATGGAAAGGACGAAACCGCGACGCCGACTCTCGGCTGTCCCACTCAGGTCGGCGATGGCGGCGATGTGGTCCCAGTCGACTCCATGACGCAGCCCAAGACCGAACGCAGTGAACAACAAGCCGAGGGACACGGCACTCGTCTATCGCAGCTTCACCCGCGCCGACAACCCCTCTGGGTTGGGAGCACGCAGGGGGATCACTAGCCTCGTCTCCGGAAGGTTGCCAGAGCGGACGAATGGGGCGGCCTCGAAAGCCGTTGTAGCCTTCGGGTTACCGAGGGTTCGAATCCCTCACCTTCCGCCAAGGTCAGTCAGTTCGAGGCCGGGAACCTACGGGTTCTTGGCCTCGCTGCGTTTTGCCGACTCGTCCTGGTCGAGGGAAAGGCTGGCGACGTTCAGGGGACCGGGCTCGACGCATGCGGTTGCTTCACGTTTTCTTCCGTCCACCCAGATGGCCCCGTTGGGCTGGGCCTGGAGGTTCTTCACCCACTGTGATTGGCCTCGCACGGTGCTGACGTTGACCTGGTTCCCGAAGCGAGTTGCGACGAGAGGAACCTGGCGTGGCTTTCCGGACACGCGCCCGGTGGTCTCGAGCACGACCAGTCCGAGGCCGATCGGCGGTGGCGTCCCCACACCTGCCTTCACCAGAGGCACCATCACACGGTTGAGCGTGTCGAATCCTCTTCGGGTGAGATCGGTTCGGAGGTCTTGGAGTACAGCGTGCATGATGCGTGCCAACGCTCACGGGCTGAGCCCATTCCCCGCGCCGGCATGACAGCGGTCACCCTGAAACACTTGGCTCATGACGCACACCCACCTTGATCATCTCATCCAACTGGAGACCCAGGTCTGGCAGGCGCTCGTGGACGGTGACGCGGTCGCTGATGCCGAGATGCTCGCTGACGACTTCCTCGGTGTATTCCCAACAGGATTTGCCGATCGGGCGGACCACGCCCGACAACTGCAGCATGGCCCGACCGTTGCCTCGTTCGAGCTGACTGAGCCGCGATCGTTTCCCGTTGGCGACGATGCGGTGATGTTGTCGTACCTTGCTCGCTACCGCCGGGTGACCCCCGACGGACACGGTGAGCTCGAGGAGATGTACGTCAGTTCGCTTTGGTGCCACCGTGATGCTGGTTGGATGAACATATTCAGCCAGGACACACCTCGCGACGAGGCCAATCCGGTTCCCTGATCCGTCGTGGTCGAGACCTACTCGGGAAGATCGTCGGGAAGGAAGGCTCCCGGGATGAGCTCGGCGGCGGTGTGGACCTCGTTGATCTGCAGATCCGGTCCACCCATCTCGATGAGGATCTGACGACAACGCCCACACGGCGTCAGGACGTTGCCTTCGCTGTCCGTGGCGACCAGTGCAACCGGCCGGCCCAGGCCGTCGGTCATCGCCTTGCCTATCAGCGAGACCTCGGCGCAGAAGGTCAACCCAAAGCTCGCGTTCTCCACGTTCACGCCGGTGACCAACGCGCCGGTGTCAGTAAGCGCTGCCGCCCCGACGTTCAGGCGGGAATAGGGCGCGTATGCGTTGGCGGCCGCGTTCGTTGCGGCCGCTCGTAGCGCATCCCAGTCGATGTCCATGGAGGCACCCTACTTTCCTTCAGGTTCGGTCCTGGGCCGCGGGTTAGGCGTCGGCAAACAGGTGCGAGCGAATCTCGTCGAAATCGCTGGCCTCATACGTGGGTGGTTGATCGGGTGGCGGCTTGCCCTCCGGGTTGTACCAGCACGTGGAGATGCCGTAGTTGTGGCCGGCAGCCATGTCGCTCGTGAGGCTGTCGCCGACGATGACGGTCGTCGATCGTTCGGGTTGACTCAATTCAGCGAACACCACGTCGAGAAAGGCGTTGTCCGGTTTTGCGACGCCGAGCTCACCGGAGATCGCGATCGACGAGAAGTAGTGGCCGAGCTCGAGCCGCTCGATACGAGCTCGTTGCACCTCACTCAGCCCGTTCGTCACGAGTCCCAGCGTGGCCCGCTCACGAACGTCGTCCAGGAGCGCTCGGGCTCCGTCGTAGAGCTCGCCGAACTGACTGAGTCCTTCGACGAACGTCGCCGCCAGATCGAGCGGATCGACCACAGCGCCGAGCTCGAGTGCGAACTGTTCCCACCGCGCAACCTTGACCGCGTTGGGTGAGGTCTCGCCTCGTTCGACCGCCGCCCACATCCCCTGGTTGATTCGGTCGTAGATGGGAAAGTGATCCGACTTGGGCGCGATACCAGCGGACTTGAGCGTGTGGTCGAAGGCCAGTTTCATGGAGGTGTCCGAGTCGAGCAGCGTGTGATCCAAGTCGAAAAGAACGGTGCGGTACGCCATGTGGACGCCACGCTACTGACCACAACCTGGACGCGCTGACCTAGGTCCCTAGGGGCTTCTTCGCGGACAGCGCCAAGATGAATGGATGCACGAAGGAGCCGCGCCGAAACTCGATCGAACGCTTTCACTCCCGCTCCTGGTCTTCTACGGCCTGGGCGTCACCGTCGGCGCCGGGATCTTCGCGCTCGTAGGCGAGATCATCGGTGTGGCCGGCATCAATGCACCACTGTCGTTTCTGCTTGCGGGCACGATCGCCGGGTTCACCGGCGTCAGCTACATGTTCCTCGTGCGCGAGTTCCCCCGAGCCGGCGGCGAGGCCGTGTACGTCCGGCGCGGCATCGGCGACGTCGCGGGACAGGTCGCCGGAATTGGTGTCATCGCGACCGCCATCGTGTCGAGTGCAGCCATCTCCCTGGCGTTCGCCGGTTATGTGGCGAGCCTCGTCGACATTCCGGAGAAGCTGACGGCAACACTGCTGGTTGCCGTCTTGTGTCTGGTCGCCTTGGCCGGGGTCCGCGAAAGTGTCGTGCTTGCGGCGGTCATCACCGTGCTGGAAGTGGGCACGCTCATCATCGTCGCCGTCCTCGGGCTGGACCTTGTCACCTTCGATGGAATCGCCAACGCGTTCTCGCCCGCCGGCACCGACCTCTCTGCGGTGCTGACCGGCAGCGGCATCGCGTTCTTCGCCTTCATCGGGTTCGAGGACGTCGCCAACATGGCGGAGGAGACGGTCGATCCACGTCGCACGGCACCCCGGGCGATCCTCATCACCCTCATCGCCACGGTGATCATCTACGTGCTCCTCGCCATCATCGCCGTTTCGGTCCCGGACCCTGGTGCAATCGCCGACTCATCCGCCCCCATGTCGACACTGTTCGAGGCGGTGACCGGAAGAGGCGGCAGCTCGATCTCCACCATCGCATCCTTCGCCATGCTCAACGGCGTGCTTGTGCAGGTGGTTGTGGCCTCCCGGGTTCTCTACGGGATGGCGGCGGATGGACAACTTCACCACTGGTTGGCCGTTATCGAGCCGGAGCGACAGACACCCGTCCGGGCGACTCTTCTCGTGGCCGGCGCCATCGCCGTTCTGGCGGTGCTCTTTCCGCTGGTCGAGCTCGCCCGAATCACCAGCATCATCACGCTCGCCGTGTTCACCGCGGTGAATGTGGCACTGGTGCGGTTGGCTCGGTCCGGCGCGCTGCGGATCGGTCGGTGGTGGCTCAATGGGGTGATCGGCGCGATAGTCGCCGCCGCGTTGGGGGTATGGCAGTTCACCGAAGTGGTCTTGTGACCTTCGCCCCTACGGACACCACCACGCGCACAGTTTGCTGGAAGTAGCAGTTCTCGTCCGGTACCTGGGAGTGGATTTGCCGCACTTATCGGCTTGTAGGTACCGGGCACCTGCGCTCGATAATCCAGAAGGGGAGGTCACACCATGAAGTTCGTCGTAGTAGGACTAGACGGATCCGAGTGCTCTCGTAATGCATTTCACGAAGCGATGCGGGAGGCGGTGTGGCGTGGCGCGGAGGTGCACGCCGTACATTCGGTGCACTATCCAGCCATGATTGGGCTCGACTACACCCCGCTCGATCTCAATGACCTCCGCGTCGCCGGCAAACAAATGCTTTCCGACGAGTTGGCCGAATTGGAGAAAAGTTACGACGGCGGCTTTCCCACGACCGTCGAACCCGTGGTCACCATGGGCCACGTTGGTGTGCAGGTCATGATGGAGGCATGCCCTGAAGAGGGCGAACATGCAGACCTCGTGGTTGTGGGCTCGCGCGGCATGGGTGGCTTTCGTGGCCTCCTACTGGGGTCGGTTTCCACGTACCTCGCGCATCACCTGCCGGCACGCCTGTTGATTGTGCGCGCCAACGACTAGTCGCCGGCCAACCTAGCCTACGAACCGAATGTGGCGTTGATCTCGGTGTCTTGACCCGCGGCCATGTCGGCCAGCGGTGTCTGCAGCTCGCGAACCGCGTCGTCCACCGTGTTCGCAGAGAGCTCGATATTGGCCGTAGCGTCAACGGCTCGAAGATCGTTGCTCGAGTCACCAACGTGCGGACCAACCGCCAGAATTGGGCCGTTGGCGTTCGTTACGACGTCAAACGCGATGCTGCCGTCGGCGATCCAGGCGAGTCCCGAACGGGCATGAGTCCGGACCGCGAGCAATTGCCCGTCCGAACGTTCGATCAACGTCGCGCTCACGTCCGATCCCTCAAGGGCCTCGACCCCGATCGTCGCGTGCACTTCATCGGGGAACCACATCCGTTTGCCATAGCGGCTCATGTAGATGTTGCCCGAACCAGTGTCGATGTGGACTTTGCAGAGATCAAGTCCCAACGCGACGCCAAGAGCATGGGCGTAGGGGAGCACCGCCGTGGAGTCGATCTCCGATGCGACCGCCACGACCACCTCGGTCCAGTCCAGCGGGGCGTCGCCGGTGACCTGCGGGCCAACGAGAAGCACCGGCGCGGTGGCGTGCGCGAGCAATGACGCGGCGAAGGATCCGACGTAGTGGCCGTCCTTGAAGGGTGTGGCCGCGGTGGACATCAAGGTCAGGTTGTCGCAGCAGGCATGGAGAAATGCATCCACCGGCTCCTTGGAGCACAACATGCGACAACCGACTGGGGATCCAATCTGCTCGGCCAACAGAAGCGTCGCCGATGCGATCGCTCGGAACTCCTCGGGGAGATCATCGTCGGGATGCACAATCGTGAGGACGTCAACCGGGAGCGATGTTGCAGCGGCAATCTTCACGGCGATCGGTGTCAGGCGAGCCAAGTCCGCTGATCGGCGAACGGGGATAACCATCCGGGTACCCAGAGATACGTCAGTCATGAGTTCATCCTTACAGACAGCGTTCACCGCCACGTTCCCACCAGCAGACTCGGATCGTTAGGGAAGAAGGTCCCGCGCCCGTTTCGTGGTTGACTGGTGGCCATGAGTGCGGAGAAAATTCGAGTGTTCCTGCTGGACGATCACGAGATCGTCCGTCGAGGTGTGGCGCAAGTGGTCAATGCCGAGTCTGACCTCGAGGTTGTGGGTGAGGCTTCGGGTGCCGCGCAAACACTGAGCGAGATCCGGCGGTGCACCCCCGATGTGGCGGTCCTCGATGTTCGCCTCGCCGACGGGAATGGCATCGAAGTCTGCCGGGAGATTCGCGCCGAATACCCGGATCTTCCCTGCCTGATGCTGACCGCGTTTTCCGACGACCAGGCCCTGCTCGACGCGGCCCTTGCGGGTGCTGCCGGTTACGTGCTCAAGGAGGTACGTTCCAACGAGCTCGTTGAGAGTATTCGCAAGGTTGCCGGTGGTTCCCAGCTACTCGACAAGGCCGAGGTGCGCCTGCGAATGCAAAAACTCAAAGACACCGAAGAAGGCCGGTTGCAGACCTTGACGCCGCAGGAGCAGCGGATCTTCGACCTGATCGGTGAAGGGCTCTCCAACCGCCAGATTGCCGATGAGATGTACCTGGCGGAAAAGACCGTGAAAAACTACATCTCGAACCTCTTCAGCAAACTTGGAATCTCACGGCGCACGCAGGCCGCAGCCATGGCAGCCCGCGTAGAGGAGCGAACGAAGCTGCGCTACGAGTAGGCGTCCCTCAGCGGATCGGAATCTTCCATTCGATGCAGGTACCACCACCTGGACCAGGTCCGATGTGGAACGATCCGTCCAGCTCCTCGGCTCGGGCGAACATGTTGGGGACACCGTGACCGGTCAGCTCGCGAGGAGCCAACGGTTGTGGCCCCACCCCTACACCGTTGTCGTCGATCATGAGCACGAGCAGGTGGTCGTCAATGCTGACGGACACTTCGGCGGCGGTCGCTCGGGCATGGCGAGCAATGTTGGCCAGACCCTCGCGAACCACGGCGGTGACCGTCGTTTGAATCTCGGCCGGCAATTGGCCGATGTCCCCAACTCGCACCGCGGGAGCAAACCCGAGCGACTCCCGTGCCTCGGTGGCGACATCGTCGATGGACTCCGCCAGCGATAGCTGCGCCGTGGGGGAGTGCAGCCGGAAGATGGTCTCTCGAAGTTGGCGGATCGCCGCATCGACGCCATCGACCGCCTCGAGGATGTTCTGGCGTGCCGGTGTCTCCGTCTGACCCGCGGTGGCCTGGAGGCTCATGCCCGTGGCGAACAGCTGTTGGATGACGGTGTCGTGGAGATCGCGTGCGATTCGTTCCCGCTCATTCATCACCTCGAGAAGTTCGGTGGTGGTTCGAAGCTCGCTGTCCACCCGGTGACGCGCAATGGCGTAACGGATTGCTCTCGAGATGGTGTCGGCCGTCGACGACCCTTTCACCAGGTAGTCCTGCGCACCTCGGGCAACCGCCTCCTCCGCGGTCTTTGGATCATCGAGTCCGGTGAGGACAACGATAGGTGTGTCCGGATCGACCCCGATCAGGGCATCGATGCCAACCAGTCCCTGCGAGTCGGGCAGGGAAAGGTCGAGGAGGATGCAGTCGTAGAAGGCTCCCTTAAGTGCGTGTCGAGCGGCGGCCAGATCCGCGGTTCGATCGACCGCGAAATCGTCGGATCCGCCAAGGTCTTTGAGCATTTGGCGCGCATCGAGTTCGTTGTCCTCGATGAGCAGGATCCGTGAGGTCGAATTCCTCATGCGTCAGCGCGGAGATTCGCGTCGGGGAGGCTGAAGCGGAAGACGGCCCCCTCATCGGGCTCCGACTCGATCCAAATATCGCCATCGTGTCGTTCGACGATGCGCTGACAGATCGCCAGTCCGATTCCGACGCCGCCGTACCCGTCATGACCCCTTCGGAACAGGTCGAATATCCGTTCGTGCTGATCAGCGGCCACGCCGATGCCGTTGTCCTGCACGGAGATCACCCAGTTGTCGTCACCCCTCGCTCCGCTGAGTTCGATACGAGATGGCGTGGAGGGCTTCCGGTACCTCAGCGCGTTCTGAATGAGGTTGCTCAGCAACTGGCGAAGTTGGGTGCGGTTCCCGTCGACGACGGGTAGGTCCTCCACCTCCACCGTTGCGCCTGCGTCCTCGATCTCATGGACGAGTGCTTCGACCACGCCAGTGGCCACTTCGGTCAGGTCAACCGGTTCGGTCTCCAGCTCACCCGTTTGATTCACACGGGAATATTCGAGCAGGCCGTTGATCAGGTCGGTCATGCGGCCGAGAGCCTGATCGATGAGTTGGCGGAGCTCGTTCGCTTCGTCGTCGAACCCCTCACCAAGCGTGGTCTGCAGATGATGATCAAGCAGGCCCACGCCCTGCTTCACATTGCGAAGAGGCGCCCGCAGATCATGCGATGCGATATATGCGAATTGTTCGAGATCACGGTTGCTGCGGCTGAGTTCGGCGAGTGATACGCGCAGTTCATCCGTGCGCTGCTGCACCCGTTGTTCGAGTCGTTCGTTGGCGTCCTGCAGCCGCGCGGCCGCGTCGACGCGGTCGGTGATGTCGTGGATGATGCCCGTGAAACGTGGCGGTTCGCCTGGCAGGTCAACCTGACTTACGGCCAGTGCGATCGGGAAGACGGATCCGTCGGCGCGCTCCGCGGCAACCTCGCGCCCAATCCCAATGATGTGACGTTCCCCCGTGGCGAGATAACGCTCGAGGTACGAGTCATGTTCGCTTCGGTAGGGCTCGGGCATGAGCATCGACACGTTCTGGCCGAGCAGCTCCGCGTTGCTGTAGCCGAACAGATCCGTTGTGGCCGGGTTGGCGTTGAGCATCACGCCGGCACCGTCGATCACGATGATCGGATCGACGGCAGCCTTGAGGACGGCCTCGAACATTCTGGCCTGAGCGTTCATCCGTTGATCGTGGTGCACCCGGGCAGGTTGTGCAAATACCGCCGATCAGCTGTGTGAAGGCGGAACGACCACGACCGGACGGGTGGTGTCCGCCAGCAGTTGGGTGGCGGTTGATCCCCAGATGTTCGTGCCGCCATCGCTTTCTTTGCGGGCACCGACGACGATTTGTGGCGTCTCGTGGTTCGGGTCAAGCAGTGCATCGACGGGATCGCCGACGATCGCCTCGGCAATCACCCGACCAGCTGCTGTTGGGCCAAGCGCCGGGAGGAGGGCATGGATGCTCTCGTGGGCCGCGATCTCGTCACCGTCGTCGGGAACGGCGCGAATGACCCGCAGTTGACCTTCACAGTTGTCGAGCGCCCATTGGACGGCGCTGCGGGCACCCGGCGACCCGTCGTAGCCCACAACGACGAGGTCCCGCATTGGTTCGGAGCCGGCCGGTACCACGGCAACGGGTCGTTCGCGTTCGGCGGCCAACCGTTGACTGACGCTGCCCATCAACGCTTGGCGAACCGCACCTTGGTGCCGGGTACCAACCACGATGAGATCGGCGTTGCGGGCTCGCGCCTCGTCGAGAATTCCGGTGGCGACCGAGCCGGACTTCACGAGATGATCGAATTCGGCCGCAGAGGGAACATCGTGATCGAGGTGGTCCAGCACATCGGCCGCTCGCCGAATGCTCTCGGCGATTGCCGGTAGGCCAAACCCATCAACACCGAACGTTTCGGCCGGTTGACAGATGTTGATCATGGCGGCCTCGACCGTCTCGCCGCGGGCGCGCTTGTGTTCGACCAGGTCAGACGCCCACTCCAAGGCCGAACGGGCCGCGTCGGTCCCGTCGACGGCGACAAGGATGTTCGATGCCATCAGCGCGGGAGAACGACAGCGACCAGGTCGGAGATCTCGACCACCACCGGTCGTTCGGGGTCGCTCACGATGACATGGCGAATCTGCTCATCAAGCATGAGCTCGAGCACATCCCACACCGCGGTCTGGTGATCGACAAGCACAAGTTCGGTCGTCATGATGTCGGCCGCCCAGACCTCTTCGACGTCCGCGCCGTGGTGGATGGCTCGAACGATGTCACCTTCGCTGACGACACCCTCGATCTTTCCCTCCTGCAACACGACCGCCAGCGTGCGCTTCGATTTGGTCAGGGCATCCGCGACGTCATGCAACGTCGCCCCGGGCGCGACCACGCAGGAAGCATCCTTGGTGATTTCACCAATCGTCTCAGTCGAATCTCGGGCGATCACTAAATCCTCCTCTTGAATTGCGAACGGGGCAAATACTCCGGCGGCTAGCCGCTCACCGAGGCTTCTTCGGGGGCGGGGACAACCAACAACTCCGACGGCATGTGGTGCACGGCATAGGTCGTGACGGAGCCGAGCAGGAGTCCTTTGAATCCACCAAGCCCACGGCCGCCGAGAACAACAAGTTCGGCAGGGTCCTCGGAGCGTTCGGCCTCGTCGATGATTCGCTCGCCCGGATGACCGACCGTTGCGAGCCGATCGACCTGCACAGGCAGGCCGTTTTCGTACTGGCTGGCGATCTCCGCCAGCTCGCGGTCGAGGATGGTTTCGCCATATTCCTGTAGGCGTTCGAGGTCGTGTTTTTCCAAGTCGCGCCCAGCAGCGACCGGAACCACGACCACGTGCATCGCAGTGATCTTTGCGTTGCGCCACTCGGCTTCCTGGACTGCTTCCTGGAAGGCAAAGCGCGCGGCCATCGAGCCGTCGAGGCCAACAATGATCCTGCCCATATCTCGATCCTTTCTGAGGTCTGCCTTTCCACGATCGCGGCGATCACAGGCAATCAACAGGGTCGAAAGTCACCCGAACAATCTCACCGCAACACGAGCACATACGTGGCGAGATAGATGACGACAAGGACGGCGCCGCTCATCTTGCGATGGTTTTCCCTGCTCATCAACAAGAACACGACTGCAGCCACCGAGCCCGCGGCGATGAGATTGCCGAACGTCGCCTCGGAACCGACCGCCACCGGAAACAGAGCGGGTCCGATACCCAACGCCACCGTCGAGTCGATGAAGGACGACCCGAAGATGTCACCGAGCGCGAGGGCTCGATCTCCTCGGCGGATCGCGGTGCCGTCGATGAAGAGCTCGGGCAGGGACGTACCGAGTGCGAGGATCAAAAAGCTCGTGGCGTATTCCGGGACGCCGAGCTCGTCACTGAAGTTCACGAAGGCCCAGACCGCGACCACGGAGCCGAGCCCGACCCCCGAAAGCCCCACGATCAGGTCCCGAACCTCTGCCCAGACACTTGTGGTGGGGATCTCCTCCTGTCTGGCGGTGATCAAGTGGCCGCGTCTTTGGATGATGATCGTACCGACAAGCCAGGTGCCGATCAGTACGAGCCCATCTGCACGGCTCAAGAACTCATCGCTCAGCAGGAACGCACCGAGCAGCAGAGCGACGACCATCACCGCGCCTGCGATGGTCACGAGCCGACGTTCCGCCTTCACGACGCCGAGGAAGCAGACGATGCCGAGGATGAGGGTCATCTGCGTCACGGTCGAACCGATCGAGTTGCCCACGATGAGATCGCCGTGATCGCTGGCCGAGGCCGCGATGCTGTTGGCGATCTCGGGAAGGTCCGTGCCGAGGGCCACGATCGTCATGCCGATAAGGAACGGCGACAAACCGAAGCGGTGTGCCAACGATGTGGCGGAATCAAGCGTTTGCCGAGTACTCAACAGTGCGACGCCGAGGCCGGCCAGGAAAACGGCCAGCCAGACCACCGTCGCAAAACTCACGGCTACTCCGGTGTCTCGTGCGTACGAATCGCCAGTACAGGAGCGGAGGAGTGGCGGACAATGCGGTTCGTGACGCTGCCGTGGAGCAGGCGATCGAAGC
>SHLQ01000040.1 GCA_004282895.1 Acidimicrobiales bacterium | reverse complement strand
TCCTCTCGGTGATGGTGCGAGGTGGGGTCAGGTCGAGAAAATCATGGTAGTACTCGAAGCATGACCGACAAGTTTGACCACAATGAGATGACTGTCGAGCGAATGCTCGGCCAAAGAATTCACGCGTTCAGCAACATGATCACCGGACACTTCTATCGACGAACGGAACAGCCCCTCGGCGTCAGTCTTCCCGAATGGCGAGTGCTGCGTTCGGTCCTCCTGCACCCCGGCACGTCCCAAGGTGAAGTTGCTGGGCTGGAAGGCCTAAACGTTATGAACGTGAGCCGCGCCGTCGCCGGCCTACGCCGCAAAGGACTCGTCGATGTGCAACCTGACCCGGAAGATCGGCGCCGCACGATGTTGTCGGCGACTGAAGTCGGCGAGGGAATCGGTGCCGACATCGCGACGCGGGAGGGGATGGTCTACGAGCACGTGTTTTCGGTTCTGTCGCGGGACGAGGTCGAACATCTCGACGAGGTTCTCGACCGGGTGAACGAGGCGTTGCGTGAAGTGGCACTACCTGATCCTCCGCCGGCCAGCCGCGATTGGGCCGCAGTCATCGAAGAAAACGCTGAGCAGAGCTGACCAGGCTGCCCCGCGCCGTTCCGACTTGGGGGCGGTGTTGACAAACGTCACACGACGGTGGATGCTGGTGCGGGGAAATTATTAACGTTCGTGAACGTGTTGCGTTTCGAATAGTTCCAGGAGGGGACATGAAGGATTCCAGATTGATGCGACTGCTTGCTTTGCTGCTCGCATTGGCCATGATCGCCGCTGCTTGTGGCAGCGACGATCCAGTAGAGTCGGCTACCGACGACGGTGGCACTGACACTGCCGAGACCGACACGGGCACCGACGACGAGCCGGCCGACGAGCCGGACGAGGAGCCTGACAGCTCCGAAGGCGATGTCGAGGACGTCGGGAACGTCGAGGTCGACGAAGAGGCTGCGAACTGCGCGTCCGACGTCGAGCTCGAAGTCGGTGACTACAGCCCCAGCGGAAATGCTGACGTCGGTATGGGCTTCATCCTCACCGGCGGCTTCAACCCGCACAACAACCAGGCTCCGGCCGCGTTTGCTTACTACGGCTGGCTCTATGAGGGCTTGGTTCGCCAAGATCCCGGTACGGGTGGGATTGTTCCGTGGCTCGCCAAGTGCTTCGAGATTTCTGACGCTGGCGATCAGATCACGTTCTTCCTGCACGAAGGTGTGACGTTCCACGACGGCGAGCCGTTCAACGCCGCCGCCGTCGTGTCGAATATCGAGTTCATCAAGACAGCTGGCCCGCCCGAGGTTCTGCCTCCTGTCGCTGGTCAGATGGCGGCCGTCGATTCTGTCGAGGCGGTCGATGACCTGACCGTGCAGTTCAACCTCAACTCGCCAGCCGCGGCGCTTGTGCTCAGTGGCCTGATCCGCAACTCCGGATTCATGGTGTCGCCAGCATCGCTCGGCAACGCCGCAGCGACCCCAGCAGGCACCGGTCCCTACGCGATGGACAGCGAGAACGCTGACCATACCGACATCAACCTTGTTAGTTTCGCCGATTACTGGCAGCCCCAGATGGTCGGACTCGAAACGGTGAACATCCAAGGTGGTTTGAGCCCGCAGGTCCGCCTCGACGGTCTGATCGCTGGTGAGTACGACATCGCCACGATCAACAACAACGAGCAGGAACTCGTTCCCGGCTACAGCGCTGACATATCGGTCCGAATCGGATTTGTTGTCGCTGACTGGCTGGGCGAGCAGGTTCCTGCGTTGGCCAACAAGGACGTGCGTTGCGCCCTGGCCGGCACACTCAACCGCGAAGGCATCGTTGGCCAGGTTGGTCAGGTGCCTGAATCGGCAATCAAGCAGTTCGCCGTGAGCTCCTCCGATTATGCCTACGTTGACGACCTCGACTCGCCGGACTTCGATATTGAAGCGGCGAAAGCGCTCTTCGATTCCACCGGCGTGGATCCTTCGGAGATGGTGTGGAGCAACGGCCACCTTCCTGGTGGCTTCTGGCCCATCACCGCCTCGGCATTCGCCGGTGGTATGGCGGAACTCGGTGTCACGATGAACAACGAGGCACTTGATCCACCAGGAGCGGGCGAGATGTTCGCCCGTCTGGCACGTGCTCAGCACCCCCTCCAGATCGTGGCGTACAACGAGCCCAACGCGTTGATGTCCCTGATCGCCCGCACCGGTGAGGGCGGCCTCAACCCATCGAAGGTGTCACCTGACGGTGTCGTCGAGTTGGTGAACGCAGCGAAGTCGAAGTCGTTCGAGGACGGTGAGGCCGACGTTGCGGCCGCATGGAAGATCATGGTCGAAGAGTGCATCTTCATCATCAACCACGCGCTCTTCACCACGATTGGCTTCCAGGACTACGTGACCGGTGTGGACCACATCCAGGGTGTTCCTGTTTCGTTCTGGCCACACGGCGTTCGCGTCGACGGCTAAGGCGCACATGAAGTCATGAAACGTGAGGGGTCCCGGGCCGTTTGGTGCGGGACCCCTCCGTTTCGCTACTGTCGGTCGTTAGGGGGTAACGCGTGGCCAAGTACATCGGATTCAGACTGCTGGCGACGATCCCTCTGCTTTTCGCGATCGCAGTGGTCACGTTCCTCATCGCAGTCGCGATGGAAGCCAACGGATCAATTGCTGGCCAAGTGTGTGGAGAGGGCGCCACGACTGAATGCATCCTCGAAATTGAGGAGAGCCTGGGACTGAACGATCCGCTGCCGACGCGATTCGTCAGCTGGCTCGGTGACGTGCTCAGTGGCGATCTCGGCGTTTCGTTGCTCGACCGAAACGCGTCGGTGAACGAACTGATCAGCGAACGGATCTGGCCGAGCCTCAGCATCGTTGGTCTCAGCCTGATCATCGGCATCTCGCTCGGAATGCTCATGGGTGTGGTGGCTGCCATCCGCCCCGGAGGGCTGGTCGACCGTACCTTCTCGGTGGCCGCCGCAAGCGTGATTGCCGCACCGGGCTTTCTCATCGGAATGATGTTGGCCTGGGGGATTGGCGTGGAGCTCGGCTGGCTCTCGCCAGTCGGATACACGTCCCCGAGCGAGTCCATCACCGGGTGGTTCAAGTCGCTGATTCTGCCATCGATCGCGCTCGGTATGCCAACACTCGCAATCGTGCAGCGGCAGCTCCGTAGCTCGATGGCCAATTCGCTTCAGTCGCGGTACATCCTCGCCGCCCGTGCTCGCGGCGTCGGCCGGGCCACCCTCATCGGCCGCCATGCACTGCCGAACGCCATGGTTCCGACCATCACCGTGATTGGCTTCCGCGCTGCCTCCGCCATTGGACTCACCACCGCCATCGAGATCGTCTTCGGCATTCGCGGGATGGGAGAGATGCTCGTCTCGGCGATTCTCAACCGCAACGTCACTGTTCTCCAGGGCGGAATGCTGGTCGTCGGGCTGGTGGTCTCGACCGTCAACCTGCTCGTCGACATCAGCTACGGCTTCTTGAACCCGAAGGTGAGGCTCAACAAGTGACCGGTAACTCCAATGAGCCCCTTGAAGACGCGGATCTTCCCGCAGGTACCGACGAGCTCCTCGAGGATGTTGGGCACATCCCGACGCCGTCTGGCCTTAGCGCGAACAAGACCGACAGCCCTCGACGCCGTTTCTGGCGGCGGATGTTCAAGAACCCGCTCGGCGTGTTTTCAATGCTCTGGTTTCTCATCCTGCTCGTGGCATGGGTCTGGCCAGAGCTGCTCGCCACTCACGATCCGTTCAAACAGGATCTTACGTTCACACGCTTGTACGAGGGTCCCAGCTCGGACCACTGGCTCGGCACCGATGAACGCGGCCGCGACTTCTACAGCCGGGTCATCCATGGCGCTGGTTTCGCCTTCCGTTCGATCCTTATCGCCATGACGATTGCCGTTGGTGTCGGCGTGCCACTCGGCATGTTTTCGGGGTGGCGGGGCGGTCGACTCGACCGGGCGATCATGTGGGTGAACGACGTGTTTTTCTCGCTGCCCATCATCTTGTTGGCGATGGCCGTGATCATCATCCTGTCGCCCTCACTCGACAACGCCATGATCGGTGTCGGAATTGCCATGTCCACCCGATTCACGCGTCTGACGAGGGCCGTCACGCTGCAAGAAAAGGAAGAGCTGTACGTCGACGCAGCCCGAATCTCGGGTCTGTCGACGCCGACCGTTCTTGCGCGCTACATCGCGCCCAATCTGCTGTCGTCACTGATCGTCCAGGCGGCAATCATCTCGGGCGCGATCATCCTGATCGGCGCAACCTTGAGCTTCCTCGGCATCGGTGCGAGCCTCGACGACCCCGACTGGGGTGTGATGCTCAATCGTGGTCGGAACATATTCCGGACCGAGGGCATCTGGCAGATCGTTCCTCCTGGGGCGGCCCTCATCCTCACGGTGCTGGCATTCAACCTGCTCGGCGATGCGATTCGGGATGCAATTGGCCGAGACGCCAGCAACAACGCGCTCACGATCTCGAAACGGGTCGATATCGCTCCGAGCGACCGTCCTCACCGTCCCGGCGCTCTTCTGTCTGTGCGAACGATCGATGTCGAATTCCCTTCGCCCGGCAAAGAGCCCGTACAGATTCTGAACGGCGTCTCCCTTGGTGTCCTGCCGGGCAAGACACTTGGCATCGTGGGCGAGTCTGGTTCCGGCAAGAGTATGACGGTCCTGTCTGCGCTCGGCCTCACGCCAGCGCCCGGGCGGCTAACGCGCGGATCGGTGCAGTTCGATGAGCGTGACGTCACGAGCTTGTCTGAGAGCGAGTGGCAGGAGATCCGAGGCAAGGACATCGGTGTCATCTTCCAAGAGCCGATCGCGGTGCTCAATCCGGCGATAAAAGTCGGCAAGCAACTGATGGAGCCGCTGCTGCTGCACACCGAACTCAGCAAGGCCGAGGCCCGCCAGCGCGCAGTCGAGCTGCTCGCCGAAGTCAAGGTGCCCGACCCGGAGCGGCGCATGGACCAATACCCCCATGAGTTCTCAGGCGGTATGGCTCAGCGCGTCGGTATCGCCATGGCGTTGGCCTGTAGCCCCAAGCTGCTCATCGCTGACGAGCCCACAACCGCGCTGGATGTCACGGTTCAGGGCCAGATTCTCGATCTCCTGATGGACCTTCAGAAGGAGCGGGGGACGAGCATCATTCTCATTACCCACGACCTCGGTGTGATCGCAGAGGTCGCCGACCGAGTCATCGTGATGTACGCCGGCCAAGTTGTGGAAGGTGGCCTTGCGGACGACATCTTTGGCCGGCCGCGACATCCCTATACGAAGGCGCTGCTCGACACGATGCCGCAGAATCACCACGGGGGTGAGGGCGATGACCTCGCCGTGATCCCCGGCGTGGTTCCGGCCCCAACCGACTGGCCGGTCGGTTGTCGGTTCGCGCCTCGGTGCCAGTACGCAACCGATCGTTGTCGTGAAGAGATGCCCGTACTTGAGGTTCTCAGCGACGGGGTAATCGTCCGCTGCCATCATCACGAGGAGCTTTCGGGTGAGGCCTATGCCGGACGGGGAGAGGTCTCGTTGTGACACAACCATTGCTCTCGGTCGAGCATCTCGCAGTTCATTTTGCCGGACGTGGTCGGCTTTTCAGCCCTGATCCGCCGCCGGTCAAGGCCGTGAACGACGTGTCGTTCACCATCGACTCCCAACGAACCTTTGGGCTGGTGGGGGAGTCAGGCTCGGGCAAGTCGACGGTGGCTCGGGCGATTCTGCAATTGGTCGACATTCACGACGGCTCGATCCATCTCGACGGCGACGACGTGACACGGGTAGCCCGATCAGCCGAGCTCGGCTTTCGCAAACGGGTACAGGCTGTGCTGCAAGACCCGTTCTCGTCACTCAACCAGGTCCACACAACCGAGACGATCATCGGTGACCCAATCACACGCCATCTGGCGATCAAGGCGGGCGACGAACGTCGTGAACGAGTCGCTGACCTGCTGGACCTCGTAGGACTTGGCCATGAGTTTCTCGACCGGTATCCGTACGAGATGTCGGGCGGCCAGCGCCAACGCATCTCGATTGCTCGGGCGCTTGCGGTCGAACCGGATTTGGTGATCGCGGACGAGGCCACCAGCGCACTCGATGTGTCGATTCAGAGCCAGGTCATCAACCTCCTGCGGGAGATTCAGCGCGAACGCGATGTTGCCTTCCTCTTCATCGCTCACGATCTCGAAGTGGTCAGCCACATGAGCCACGACGTCGGGGTGATGTACCTGGGGTATCTGGTCGAGCGCGGCCCGTCGGATGATGTGTACGCGCAGCCCACACATCCCTACACCGAGATGCTCATCGCCTCGATTCCGTTTCCTGAGCCCGGAGAACAGGCCAAGCGTCGAGGGCTTCGTCAGACCTTCAAGGTCGCCGAGCCGCCCTCTCCGGCCAACCTTCCGCCCGGCTGTCCATTCGAGAATCGCTGCCCGGTGGCGATGGACATCTGCCGGGAGGAGATGCCAGCGGTGACTCAGGCGCATCATGGCGGCGAGGCGCGCTGCCACCTGCACACCTCCGGTCCTGAACTCGGCGGTGGATCTGTGGTCGAGTTCATCAGATCTGAGGCTCGCGGCAACGTCGGAGTATGACGTGACCGATGACGAGGCAAAGGCGGTACTTGCTGACGAAGCGCGTCGTGTCGCCACCGTGTGGCGAGCACTCGACCTCGACGGCGACGACATGTTGTCTGCAGCAGAGATCGATGGCGCGGCTGGCGCCTTGCTCGCCCTGAACACGAACGGCGACGGCCAGCTGACGATCGACGAGATCGGAGGTCCGTTCCGCTGGCCAGGCGGTGAGCGTCGATCGGCCATCGTGCGAATCCTCGACCTCGACGCTGATGGTGTCATCACCGCCGACGACATCGCCGATGCGCCGAATCGGTTGCGTCGACTCGATCGACTGAGTCGGGGGCATCTGCTCTCCACCGACGATCGGCCAGCGTGGAACCCGATCCTGGCTCAAGCGCACAGCGGACCCGCAGAGACGCTGGTTCACTTCGACATCCTCCGGGGCTATGAAGACGAGCCCAACGGACCGGTATTACCCGGAGCCGATCTGCGTCAGGACGACGGCTATCTGCTGATCTACGAGCACTGCAATGCCGGTGATGTGCAGGTGGGCAAGGATCTGTTTCTCCAGGCAGCCGACGGCGAACGTGTTCATCATTGGCCCCATCTGAACCACGCGTCCGAGACGGTCAGCCCGCACCTCCGCGACGACGGATTGCTCGTGCGGACGAGTTGCCCCGATTTGTGGCTCGAGGTGCTGTGCTTTCCGGTGGGAGCACACGGAATCATCACGATGGAAGAACCAGACGGCACGGTCGTGTGGGAGTACCGCCTGTTCGAACCCGGTCAGCGGGTCATGCACCATGACTTCGAACCCATGCCGAACGGCAACATCCTCGTGACGGTGTACTCGGGCAAGACTTTTGACGAAGCCGTCGAATTCGGCTGGCAACGCCAAGCCCAAGACGTGCTGATGCGCCCACCGGATCTTCAGCGCTGGTGGACCGAAACCATTCTCGAACTCGAGCCGAATCTCGAGACGGGCGAAACCCGTGTCGTGTGGGAGTGGCACTCAGCCGATCATCTGGTGCAGGACGTGGACCCCGAACTCCCGAACTTCGGCGAGCTGGGCCCCGGCTGTCGAAAGATCGATATCAACTACTCCCAGTACCCGAACTACCGGTTCAACATGGGTCAGATCATGCACGTCAACACGGTCAGCTACGATGCCGCTCGCGACCAGATCATGTTGAGCTCGGCCATGCACGGCGAGTTGTGGGTGATCGACCACTCGATCAGCTCCGAGGAAGCCAGGGGGCCGAAGGGCGACCTGCTGTACCGGTGGGGGAACACCTCATCGCACAAGGGCGGGTCCGATTCGGACAAGATCCTCGACTGGCAACACGACATCCACTGGATTCCTGACAACGTGCCGCACACCGGCGATGTGCTGATCTTCAACAACGGCTCTCGCCGTCCCGATGACGATTCACCCAACCCGAGCCCGCCTCGTTTGTCGTTCATGAACGACGCCTACTCGGAGATTCTCGAAGTGAAGCTTCCGGTGGACGCCGACGGCAACTGGGAATGGGATCTTGACGACCCACTAAACGGGGCCAAGATCGTGTGGGACTACAACGCGGACGGCGGCAAGGGTTGGTTCTCGCCCTTCATGTCCGGAGCCCGTCGCCGTCCCAACGGCAACACGGTGACGGCGTTGGGTTACAACAAGCAGATCCGTGAAGTGACGCCGGAAGGCGAGACGGTGCTCGATTTCAAACCGGGGGGACCGGGCCGGACCTTTCGGGTCGTTCCCATCGCCGCCGACCATCCCGGGCTGAAGAGAGTGCTTGGCTCATGACCACCGAAGTGATCGTCACCGGAACAGGTACCCCCCTCGTTCAGCCCCACCTGGCTGGGCCCGGAGTGCTCGTTCGCTACGGCGATCTCGCACTTCAGTTCGATGCGGGCCGAAACACTCTGGCTCGCATCAAGGCGGCCGGCACGGAGATCGGCGACCTCACCACGGTGTTCCTCACGCACTATCACTCTGATCATCTCGTCGGGTTGCAAGACATCGTGCTGTCGCACTTCACACACGACTTCGAGAACGTGTTCGATCGCCTGGAGCTGGTGGCACCCAGCGGCGCAACGAAACGCTATTGCGATCGAATGTTGGACATCTGGGACGACGATCTCCACGTGCGAGCCGGGCATCGGGCCAACAACTCGGCCGACCCCAAGGTCGACGTGAGTGGCTTCGATGTGCCGATGTCGCCTACTGAAGTGTGGTCTCGAGGAGAGGTTCGAGTCCTGGCGGGTCCCGTTCGGCATGAGCCGGTCGTTGGTGCGGTCGGCTTTCGGATCGAGACACCCGACGGCGTGGTGGTGATCACCGGCGACACGCTTGTCTGTGATGAGGTAGCCGAACTCGCCCGAGGTGCCGACGTTGTCGTCTACGAGGCGATGCGGTTCGACGTGGTGCAGAACCACTTCCCGCCGAGCATGCGGTACGTGACCGAGTATCACGCGGACGCGCCGGAGATCGGCAGGCAGATGGCCGCGCTCGAAATCCCGAACGTGATGCTCACTCACCTCATTCCGGCAACGAATCTTCCGGGTGGCGACGGCTACGAGGCAGATGTCCGGGCCGCGGGCTACACCGGCAACCTCGTCGTCTGCGACGACCTCGACCAGATTGTCCTGCAGTCATGACCACAACCGTCACGATCACGGGAACGGGGACCCCGCTCGCCACGCACGACCGTGCCGGCGCAGGCGTGCTCGTGCGACACGACGATACGCACCTGCAGTTCGACGCGGGTCGAGCGACGGTGCCCAGGATGCTCTCCGCCGGCTCCTCGCCGGCCGAGCTCGCTGCGTTGTTCCTCACCCACTATCACTCCGATCACCTCGTGGGTCTGCAGGATCTTGTCCTGACGCACTGGACGATGGACGTCTACGACAAAGCGGGCCGGCTACCGATATTTGCCCCGAATGGTCCCACCATCGACTTCTGTGAACACATGCTCGACATCTGGGACGACGATCTCGAGGTGCGAGCGCTCCACAACAAACGAGACCCGCATCCCAAGATCGACATCATCGGGTTCGAGACTCCGGAAGAGCCGACGGAAGTCTGGTCAGGCGGAGATGTCCGAGTGATCGCTGGCCCCGTTCGTCACGAACCGATCATCGGTGCGGTTGGTTATCGCATCGAGACCCCCGATGGAGTGGTCGCAATCTCGGGGGACACACTCGTCTGCGATGAGGTGGCTGACCTCTGCCGTGGGGCAGACGTCGTGGTGTACGAAGCGCTGCGCATGGACGTGATTGCAACCAGACCGCCCGACAAGCAGTACATCATGCATTACCACGCTGATACCCGGCTGATCGGTGAGCAGATGGCTGAGCTCGGCGTTCCCACCCTGTTGTTGACGCATCTCATCCCGGCGCCATCGACACCGGCGGAAAAGCAGGCGTTCGCCGACGAGGTGCGTGAAGGCGGATACGAAGGAGAAATCATGGTCTGCGATGACCTCGACTCCGTCACACTGAGAGAAGGATCCATCACGTGAAGACCGAAGTGATTATCACCGGAACGGGTTGCCCGATTCCTGACGGCAACCGAGCCGGGCCTGGCGCGCTGATTCGTCGTGGCGATCTGCTGTTGCAGTTCGACACCGGTCGATCGACGGTACAGCGGCTGGCCGGCGCAAATGTGTGGGTGCCGGAACTCTCCGCCGTCTTCTTGACGCACTACCACAGCGATCATGTCTCCGGACTCGCCGACGTCGTGCTCACGTATTGGAACATGGATCGGACGTATGAGAGACCACCCCTCCCGGTCGTCGCGCCCATCGGGTCGACCACCGAGTTCGTCGCGGGGATCCTCGACGGATGGGACGATGACATTGAGGTTCGCCGCACGCACGCTCACCGCGAGAACGGGCCGGCCGTCGACCTGATCCCGTTCGAGGTCGGGGAAAAACCCGAAGAAGTGTGGCGTTCAGGCGACGTCGTCGTCTCAGCGGCTCCGGTACGACACGAACCCGTCCTGGACGCCGTCGGCTTCCGCATCGAGACACCCGAGGGTTCGATTGCGATCACCGGCGATACCAGGGTGTGCGACGAGGTTGCGACCCTGATCGAAGGCGCGGACGTGGTCGTGTACGAGGCAATGCGGTACGCGGCCTTCGATGCGCTGCCGCCATGGCGTGGTTATGTAAAGGAGTACCACGCTGACACGATCGAGCTCGGAGCCCAGTGCGCCGAGCTCGGGGTCCCAACGCTGGTATTGACGCATCTGATCCCCGCACCGACCACACCGGAGGAACGGCAGGCCTTCTTCGATGACGTTCGAGGCGCGGGTTACGAGGGCGAGCTCATCGTTGCCGACGATCTCGATTCTGTAACCCTCGGATGACCGACCTCGAGACTGTTGCCGGTCCCTACGCCTTCACCGAAGGGCCGGTGTGGGATGGGTCGCGGGTCATCTTCACCGACATCCCGTCGAGTCGCATCATGGCGTTCGATCCCCAGACAGGGGAGTGCGAGGTCCACCTCGAGGACACCGAGAAGAGCAACGGTCTTGCCTTGGATGCGCAGGGCGGGTTGTATGCCTGCCTGGACGGCGGTCGCGCAGTCGTCCGCTTCGAGGAGGATGGATCGCGCACGGTGGTGGCCGACTCGTTCGAGGGCAAGCGACTCAACAGCCCCAATGACCTCTCGATCGACAGCGACGGTCGCATTTGGTTCAGTGATCCCCGGTACGGACCGGAGCGGGACGACCTCGAGCTCGACCACGAGTCGGTGTACCTCGCCGTCCCAACCGGCGACGAGTGGGATCTTCGTCGAGTCACGTTCGACACGACTCGCCCGAACGGCGTGCTACTCAGCGCCGACGAAAAGACACTCTTCGTGGCGCAGACGCACATGCCACCACCCGACGAATGTCGCGAGCTGCGGGCCTACCCGATCAACGACGACTTCACGCTCGGCGAATACGAAGTGATGTACGACTTCGGTGACCACCGGGGGGTCGACGGCATGACCGTCGCTCCCGATGGGTCGTTGCTGGTTGCATGCGGCTGGGGCACGAGTGGGCCCGGCCCTCGAATCGCCGTCTTCGGGCCAGACCGCACGCGTGCGGCCGAGTACCCAACACCAGCCAACCCATCGAATCTGTGTTTCGGCGGAGCCGATGGGCGCGACCTCTACGTGACCGGAGCATCCGGTGAGCTCTGGCGGAGTTCGAAGCTGCTCGACGAGGACGGCATCGGCCCGTGGATCGAGTAACGGCCGATGCCGCGAGACGCTGAGCGCCAGCGGTCGATCCCATGTGTTCTCATCCGCGCGGGTACGTCCAAAGGGCCGTTCTTTCACAAGGCCGACCTCCCGACCGACAAGGCCATGCTCGACGCAGTCTTGCTCAGCGTCATGGGGTCTCCGGACGTGCGTCAGATCGACGGCATTGGTGGGGCGACGACCGTGACGAGCAAGGTGGCGATCGTCTCATCCTCCGAACATCCCGATGCCGACATCGACTACCTGTTCGCCCAGGTCGACATCGAGCGACAACTGGTCGATTGGGAGCCGACGTGCGGCAACATGTTGTCCGGAGTTGGGCCGTTCGCCATCGAACAGGGCCTCTTCGCAGCGACACCAGGGACAACCTCGCTGACCGTACGCAACGTGAATACCGAGAGCTTCATCGACGTCGTGGTTCAAACGCCTGGGGGAGAGGTCACCTACGAGGGTTCGTGTTCGATCCATGGGGTGCCCGGAACCTCGGCGCCGATCGAACTTCACTTTCGGGAGATCACTGGGTCGCAGACCGGCGCTCTCTTTCCCACCGGCAGTCGGATTGATCTTCTCGATGGGATCGAGGCGACCTGTATCGATGTCGCCATGCCACTCGTGTTGGTTCGAGCCGTCGATCTCGGACTTAGTGGATACGAGTCAACCACCGAGTTGGACAACAACAACTCCGTTCTCGCCCGGATTCACGACATCCGACTCGTGGCCGGGAAGGCGATGGGCCTTGACGATGTGTCCGACAAGGTCATTCCGAAGTTCGCGGTGGTGGCCCCGTCAACCAACGGTGGGCACTTTGCGTCCCGCTATTTCACCCCGTCCCAATGTCATCCGGCGTACGCGGTATCTGGGTCGATCGCCGCAGCATCTGCCGCCATCATTGACGGGACGATCGCCCATGAGGCCACGAATCACGATGCACGAATGCCCGACGTGGTTGAGATCGAACATCCCAGTGGGTCGATCGTGGTTGGCCTGCAGTCCGAGACCGACGGCACCGAGGTCCGCATCCTCTCCGGGGGTGCAGTACGAACCGCTCGAACACTGCTCAAAGGAAGTGTTTACGTGCCGAGCTCCACATGGCCATGACCAACTCAGCCGACATCATCGTGGTCGGGTCGGGCAACGCCGCCCTCGTGGCCGCGCTGGCAGCCCAGGAGGCTGGGGCCTCCGTGCTCGTCATCGAGAAAGGAGACGAGTCGCTCGCCGGAGGCAACACCAGGTACACCGCCGGTGCCATGCGGTTCGCCTACGACAGCAGCGACGATCTCCTCCCATTGTTGGCTAGCCCTGAAGATCCGCGAGTCTCCCGCGCCGACTTTGGTTCGTATCCGGTCGAACGCTTCAGCAAAGATCTCATCGGCTTCAATGAGACCGACGCACTCACGCGCGAGCAACACATATTGGTCACGGAGTCTCTGCCGACCGTGCAATGGCTTGCCACACTCGGCTTGCGATTCGATCCAATTTGGGGCCGACAGTCCTTCGAGCGAGACGGCCGCCGAGTGTTCTGGGGTGGCTTAACCCTCGAAACGTCCGGCGAGGGAGACGGCCTGTATCAGGCCGAGCTCGATCTGTTTCTTCGAGCAGGTGGTGAAGTGCGCTACGAGTGCGAGATGGCGGGCCTGCTCGCCGAGTCACAGGGCGACGGAACGAAGGTGCGTGGTGTTCGCACCACCGCAGATGAAGAACTGCGTAGCAACGCGGTCGTGTTGGCCTGCGGAGGCTTCGAGGCGAACACCACGATGCGCGTCGAATACTTGGGCCCGGAGTGGGAGCGAGCACGAGTCCGTGGGACACCATTGAACCTCGGCGATGGCTTGCGCGTTGCGTACGAACTCGGTGCGGTGCCCCACGGACACTACGAGCACTGCCATGCAACGCCAATGGACCTACATATGGCGGAGAACGGCAACCTCGACCTACCGCCGATCGAACGGAAGCACTATCGAAAGATTTGCTACTTCCTCGGCGTGATGCTGAACGCTGATGGCGAACGCTTCGTGGATGAGGGGAAGAACTTCCGCAACTACACCTATGCCCAGTTCGGTCGCGCGATTCTCGAGCAGCCCGGCGGCTTCGCCTGGCAGATCTTCGACGACAAGATCACCGACCTGCTCTACGGCGAGTACAGCTTTCACGACGCTCACTTTGTGGAGAGTGACACGCTCGAGGGTCTCATCGGTCAGCTCGAGGGCGTCGACCAACATCGAGCGAGCGAGACCATGGAGGCTTACAACAACGCAGTCGACGACTCGATTTCCTTCGAGCCGAGTGAGTTGGATGGTAAAGCGACCCGGCGAATTTCTCCGCCGAAGTCGAACTGGGCGCAGCGAATCGACACACCTCCGTTTCGGGCATACCCGGTGACCGGCGGAATCACGTTCACCTATGGCGGCCTGCGCGTAGACGACGACGGAGCGGTCATGCGGGCGGACGGCAGCTCGATCAACGGTCTGCACGCGTGCGGTGAGCTTGTGGGCGGGGTGTTCGTTAATGGTTATCCGGGCGGATCGGGTCTGACCTCCGGCGCAGTCTTTGGGCGCCGGGCCGGGTCTGGAGCAGCCCGACTTGTCGAGTTCGATCAACCCTGAGCTTCATGGAGGCCGGCACTTGCATGGTTGGTCTTCGTCATCGTCATCGGCCAGACCAAGGGCACTCGTATCATCCAATAGTGGCGACGAGCTTGCCGAACGGGCCACCCTGTTCGCCGATCTCGTGGAGCTCCGCCATCTGTGCGAGCGGCCGTGTTGCCCCGACCGTGACCGTGAGCGAACCATTCGACATCATCTCGGCGAGGCGCTCGAGCGAGGCATAGTCGGGCTCGACGAGCATCCATGTGACGGAGACGCCAGCGGCCTCGATCAGCTCGGGAGCTGGCATCGCGGCCGGCGTGATCACGACCATCTTCCCGCCGCGTCGCAGGCACGCGACCGAGCGTGTGGGGTTGTCGCCCATCGCGTAGAGATCGAAAATCGCATCCATGTCAGTCGCGACATCTTCGAAGCGTTCGTTGTGGTGATCGATCAGGTGGTCGGCACCCAAGCTGCGGACCAAGTCGTGCTTCGCCGCTGACGCGGTCGCCCAGACCTCGGCGCCGCGTGCCTTCGCGATCTGTACCGCCAGGTGGCCGACCCCTCCAGACGCTGCGTGGATCAGGACCCGATCACCTTCGCTGACCTTCAGCGTGTCAACCAGCGCTTGCCACGCGGTGAGTCCGGCGAGTGGAATCGCGCCGGCTTCGAGATCGGAGACGTTGTCGGGTGTCTTTGCCACCTGACGAGCGCCAGAGGTGACATATTCGGCGTAGCAATTGGCGGGGTGCGGGAACTTGGGCATGCCGAAGACGCGGTCGCCAACGGCGAAGCGGGTCACGCCGGGGCCAGCTGCGACGACCGTGCCGGCGATGTCCCAACCGAGGATCATCGGGTCGACGCCCGCGAAGCGGGCTCGTGCCGGCGACGTTGCAGCCTTGGTCTTCCAATCGACCGGGTTGACCCCGATCGCCGAGATCTTGATGAGCACCTCGCTCGCCAACGGTGACGGCCGCGGAATCGAGGCGACCTCAAGCTCACCATCAGGTGTGGTGATGATTGCTTGCATCATCTCGGTTGACTCGTTCATGACAGGCCGATCGCTTTGATGCCGGGGTAGTCGGGTGGGTACTTGTAGATGCGGAACATTCGCCCTGGGCCACCGACGTGGAAGTCGAGGACCATCTCACCGTCGGACGTGACTTCGACGATTCGTTTGTCACACGCCTGCATGATGAGCGTGTTGCCGTTCGGCATCCTCTGGGCGCCGCTCATGAAGGGCGAATACATGTCGACCTTGCCGTCGGAGTTGTAGGACCAAACGGTCTCGGTGGGACCATCCATCGTGAACATGCCGTTCTCATCGCGCGGGAGGGTGAGTTCGAGGACATCAGCGAACGCACCGTCGATCATGCCCATGCAGAGCTGGTCCATGTCTGGCCGACCATCAGCGCCGCGGCGCATGCCGTTGTTGAACACGAGCATGTCGCCGGTGTGCGGAACCGCATCGGTGAGGAAGTATGTGTCGTGTTGCCAGTACATGATTTGGTCTTGTGGGTCGCCGCCGTAGGTCTGCGGGTTGCCGTAGCGCCAGATCAGGTCGCCGCCCTTGCCGTATCGGCCACCGGTCGAGCCCGCGGCCTCTTCGGTGGTCGTTGAATGATCGATGATCCACGCTTCGCCAAATATGGCCGATGAGAGCAACAGGACGTCTTCTTCGACGTTGTAGCTGACGCTGTTCATGTGGATGATCTGGTTGTAGTTGAACTGGATCGTGCTGAGCTGGGGCCAGTTGATGTCGATCTTCTCGGGGTGGTCGGCCGGGTTGCCGTAGTTGGGGAGGTTCGGGTCGACGTTCTGGATGACGTGGTCGCCAACGTACCATTCCCAGACGATCTCGGCGTCGCCAGTCTCGTAGTTGGGCTTCACCTCGATGATCTTGTCGAGGAAGACGTGCGTGCGATCTCCTTGCTGCGCCCAACCCATCGCATTGGCCTTCTGGGCGTCGACGTACACCCAGGCAACGGCGAGGATGTTGCCGTTCGGAAGCATCTCGAGGTCGTGGTGGGTGCACTCTCCCTCGGGCCAGTAGTGATTCCACTCCCACAAGATGGTGCTGTCGGGCGCCTCGATGGTCACGGTTCCCGAGCCGCCGACCGGAAACGTCTGGTCCATGACGAGGTAGCTCTCCTTGGCCGTGCCTCGCATCAGGTTTCCGTTGGGGAGCAGGTACGCAACGGTCGCTTCGGGTGTGTGGTTCTTCGTGTCCCACTCGTGCGCTATCTCGCCATGGTCGTCCATCAGGAGCATTCGCTTCGAGAGTTGCACGTCGGATCGATCGGCAGTCTCTTGCAGAAGGAGGTAGCCGGGCTGCACATCGGGGCTACCGACCGGTGGAAGCGGGCCGTCGATGCCATCGGTGCGGCCGAACATCTTCTGTTGGAACTCAAGGCGTTGCGCCGGAGTGCCCATTGGCATCGTGTTCTCCATGTTGGCGCTTGGAGGTGGCAGATCGTCTGCTGCTGTCACCTGGCCATCACCATCGAGATCGAGCCGGAGGATCCGTTCCGATGCCGCGGCGATGTCGTCGGGGCCAACGACCATGTCGCCGTCGTAGTCGAGCATTCGTAGGATTCCGCTACGACGCACGGCGCCGTAGATCTCGGTTGGACCACCGAAATCCTCCTCGCGCAGGAACCCGTCGCCATCGGTATCGAGCGATCGCAGCACCTCGGGTGCCGCAGCGATCTCTGCGGCCGAGAGGACACCGTCACCATCGGTGTCGAGTGCACGGAAGAGGGTGCCTGCCCGGTGTGCGATGTCTTGGAAGATCGCGACTGCCTCATCATCGGTGGTCAATTGTCTGCTCCTGGTTCACGCCGGGCTGGTTATCTCGATCTCCACGCCATTCGGCTCGCGAAAGAACACCTGGCGAAGGCCGGTCTGCGGCTGAGCCGACACCCGATGTTCGAGTCCGAGTTCTTCGATGCGCGCAACGAGACCGTCGAAGTCGTCGGTGGAAAACGCCGCATGATCGAACGCGCCGGCCGGGGTGCCCCGGTCCTCTTCTGAGTGGATCAGATGGACGACCGCCTGATCGCCGACGAACAGCCACGCGCCACCGAATCCGAAATCGGGGCGTCGCTCCGGACGGTTCACGAGGCCGAGCACATCTTCGAAGAAGGCAGCGGTTTCATCGACGTGCTCCGTGACAATCGTGACGTGGTCGAGACTCCGAACTGCTGCCATGCACAGACAGTACTTCCCCAGCGGGAAGTAGTCACATGTGTTACTAATGCACCATGACCACGCACGTGCACCTTGTTGGAAGCATGAACCTACCGAGCGCGGACATGGCCATGACCATGGCCTCATCACAGCTCGGCGATGCGCTCCTGAGATTGCCGGATGGTGAACCGGGGCCACGACGCGGTTGGGTTTTCTACCAGCGGCCGATGTTCACCCACCATCAACTGCTCACCCCTGACCTCTCGACCGGGGGCACACCAGATGTGATGTCCCGCCGTCGAGTGAAAGAAGGCGTGGCCGCCGAAGACATCGAATTTCCCGAGCTCGGTTACGCCAGAGAGGCCAGCACGTCCTATCGCTGGTTCGAGCAGGCCAAGGCCGACGGCCGCGTCCGCGAAGACGTGCGCTTTCAGGTGTCGCTGCCGACGCCATGGGGAATCTGCATGGCGGCGCTCTATCCCGATGCAATGGAAATGGTGGAGCCGGCGTACGAAGCCGCGATGCTGCGCGAGGTGGAGGCCATCACGGCTGCCATCCCGCACGACCAGCTGGCCATGCAGTGGGACGTGTGCCTCGAGATGCTGTTGTACGACGGTCGGGCGTTCCCGTTTGAATGGGATGACGCCGCCTTCCGGGACCGCTTTGCGCGGATCACCGCCGCGATTCCGGCAGACGTCCATATGGGCATGCATCTCTGTTACGGCGACTACGACGGCAAACACACCGTCGAGCCCATCGACGGTACGAAGCTCACCGAGATGGCAAACCTCGTCACCGAGGCGACCACCCACCCGTTGCGTTGGTTGCATATGCCAGTGCCGATCGAACGCGACGACGACGCCTACTTCGCACCCTTCGATGAGCTCGCGTTGAATGGGGAGACCGAGGTGTTTCTCGGCCTCGTTCATCACGCCGATGGCGTCGAAGGAGCGCAGCGTCGCATGGCAGCGGCGCTGCCTCATGTCCCAGCGTTCGGGGTGGCGACGGAGTGCGGGATCGGCCGGGTCCACGACACCGCCGAGATCGAGACGATCTTCGACATCCACGCCGCGTTGACGAGCTAGAAAACGGCGCCGCGGCGCCGATTCGAGCAAGGCCGTGTCCTCCTGTGACTGTCACACCCCACAAGTAGTTTTCGTTGGATAGTCAACGATTTTTTAGGGGTTCCGTATGCACACGACCGATGATCTACTCACCACCGACGACACAATCCTCGACGAGGTTCCGTTGGAACGACTGGAGGCCGAGATCACCGGATTCGCGTCGCGTCTGGCTGCCGCCACGGCGCGGTGGCTCGTGTGGATCGCCGCCTACGACCGCCGGGAGGGCTGGGCGAGCTGGGAAGCGAAATCGTGTGCACATTGGCTCAACTGGCATTGCGGAGTGTCGCCGCGCACGGCCCGCGAACACGTATTCGTTGCGCGGAAGCTTGAGGTGTTCGCAGAGCTGCGTTCCGTATTCCTCGCCGGTGAGATCTCCTATTCGAAGGTGCGGGCCATCGCCCGGGTCGTCGAAACGCACAATGAGGCCGACCTCATCGAGATCGCGAGGCACTCGACCGCATCCCAGCTCGACCGAATAACCGGCAAGATGCCAGCTCCAGGCGAGGAGCACGACACCGAGCCGAAGGTCATCGACGCTGTCGAGTTCCGCAACAACGGCGACGGCACCTCAACCCTGTTGATCACCCGACCGACAGCCGAGATCGCGGCAACCAAGAAGGCGCTCTACGCAAAATCGAGTGAGGTGATCGACCGTCAACAAGGCGAGGGCGAAACGAAAACCGATGTGATCGATCGGCTCGGGGGAATGAAGGCAATTCACGCCGATACCGCCACGTCGCTGATTGCGGGCGACCTCGACGCCAAACAGGGGACTCAAGCTGCCGTGTTGGTGGTGGCAGACATCGACGCGCTCACTGCGTCCGACCCGACCGCCGAATCGACGGTCGACAGCCAACGCGTCGACCCGTCCGTGGTTCAGCGCCTGTGCTGCGACGGGATTATCCAAACCGCGCTGGTCGACGGCAACGGTCACGAACAAGCCATCGGATCTGAACATCGAATCGTGCCTCGACGAATTCGGCGGCTACTCGAACGTCGCGATCACGGTATGTGCCAGTTTCCAGGGTGCGAGTCAGAACATCGCCTCCATGCGCACCATGTCATCCATTGGGCCAACGGTGGGAAGACGGAATTGTGGAACCTGATCTCGCTGTGTCACTTCCACCACCATTCCGTTCACGAGGGTGGCTGGAAGATCACTTCGACGACGCACGGCTGGACGTTCCACGACACGAACGGCAATACCCACGCAGTTCCGGTGCTCCGGTTGCCTTCGTCAGCACCAATCCGGGACACTGCCGCCAACCGCAAAAACGGCGCCGCGGCGCCGTTGGCTGGAACCGGTGAACGGATCAACACGGGCTACGTTGCCGACGTTCTCGTTGCGAACACCGAACTGCGACGACGGCGAGCTGATGCGCATGCTGTTCCATCGAGCTGACCACGTGAGCCCTAGGTCTCTGGAGTGGGTGCGGGATTTTCTTCGAGGATTCGGAGTGACGCTTCGGTGTACTCGGCTTTCGGAAACTCGCCGGCGACAACGAATTGCAGCAAGGCTGTCTCCTCGCCGTCGGGTGTTTCGAGGCACGTGAATCGTCGAGCGACACCCGGAGGAAACGACACGACGTCGCGCGGGCCCACATCGATGTGGAGCTCCTCGTCGCCTTCATTCCAGTGACATCGCCATGTGCCGGTCACAGGGATGAAGGTTTCGTTCGTGTCGTGGTTGTGCGTGAGCGGTCCCTTGCCCGGCCTGCAGCGAACAAACCCGAGGTTGAATCCCTCGAAGATGTCGATCGCCGAAGCTGACGCGGAGTCGGAGC
>SHLQ01000039.1 GCA_004282895.1 Acidimicrobiales bacterium | reverse complement strand
CCCTCGGCGCGCTCCTCGTTGTCGTGCTGACGACCCTGCTCATCGGCGTTCCCGCGTTTGCACAAGAGGACGACGAGCAGCGCCTGGAGGAGCTCAAAGCCGAGCGGGAAGCGCTGCAAGTTGAGCTCGCCGCGCAAGCAACTTTGGTCGATGCGTCCGTCGCCACGTTTGACGAGGTCATCAAGGCGCTGGACGACATCAACGCACTCGTCGACCTACAACAGGCTCGGCTCGCTGACGCAGAACAGGCCGTGGCAGCGGCTCAGACACAGGTGACGCTCGCCGAGGAACGGCAGCTGGAAATCGAGGCGGAGCGTTCCACCATCACCCAACAGGTCGCGGATCTCGCGGTGGCGGCATTCACCGGAGAGGGTGGCGCCAACGGAGAAGACCTCACTGCCTTTCTGTCGAATTCGAACCCGACGGAAGCCGCCCGTCGGCGCAGTCTCGTGGAATTCCAGACGGGCAACCTCGCCGACGCAGTTGATCGGTTGGATGCGCTGAGCGCCGAAGCCGAGCGGGTCGAGGCCGAACGGGTCGCGGCGGTCGAGGAAGCAACCAACAATCGGGCGAAGGTGCTCTCCCGACAGACAGAGGTCGCTGCGGCCGAGGCGGCTCAGATTGAAATCGTCATTGCGGCAGAAGCCCGGTTGGAGTCTCGCCTTGCCGAAGCGTTGGGGTTGGATCAGATTGACGCAAATCTGGCGGCGGACATCCAGCGTCAGGAAGAGGCGATCGCTCGTCGAATTCGTGAAGAGGCCAGACGCAAGGCTGCGGCCGAAGCTGCCCGACGCGCAAAGCTGTTGCCGCCGCCGGCGAGTCGGGATGACATGGTGAACGCGGAAGGTTTCATCGTGCATCGGGACATCGGTGACACTGTTGGACGAATGATCCGGGCGGCTGCCGCCGACGGGGTCACGTTGTCGGGGTATGGCTATCGATCGTCGCAACGAACGGCCGAGCTGCGGATCATCAATGGTTGTCCCGACGTGAACACCTCGTCCGCCAGCAGCTGTCGTATCCCAACCGCGAGACCGGGACAATCGATGCACGAGTTTGGCAAGGCCATCGACTTCAGTAGTTGCTGGCGAGGATCGGCGTGTTTCAACTGGCTGTCACGAAATGCGTCGAGCTACGGCTTCATCAACCTCCCGAGTGAATCGTGGCATTGGAGTGTCAACGGTCGGTAGTCGACCAACCACATTCCGTGGGGCATGCGCCCGTCGTCCCCCACGCCACGACTAGCCTTCGCCCTGATGACCCCTCGACGATTCCGTGATCGCGCGCGCCCGCGAACCGCGTGGCGCCCACTCTGGCTAGTGGTATTCGGAGCCCTGGCCCTGCTGATCTCGCCGGTGGGAGCACAGGACGATGTCGCAACTCTCGAGACGTTGAAGGCCGAACGTCAACGGATTCAAGCAGAGGCTGCGGCCCAGGCGGCAAAGGTCAACGCGTCCCAGGCCAGTTTCGATGAGCTCATCGTTGCGTTGGATGCGGTGAACTCGCTCGTGGACCTTCAAGAAGCCCGGCTCAGCGAAGCCCAACAAGCGCTCGCCAGTGCGCAGAAGCAGGTTGCGTTGGCGGAGGCCAGAGAAGAAGAGATCTCGACCGAAATTGCCGAGATCCAGACGGGACTGGTTGACCTCGCGCTGGCGTCGTTCACTGGTGAAACCGGCGAAAATGGTCATGGGTTGACGGCGATGTTGCTGTCTGCGGATCCGAGCGAAGCGGCACGGCGTCGAAGTCTGGTCGAGTTTCAAACCGGCAGCCTCACCGACGGCATTGACCGCATGCGAGCGCTGTCGGCTGAAGCGGCCGATGTCAGCGCCAACCTTCGTTCATCGGCGGCCGCAGCCGAGGCCGGCAAGGTGGAGGCTGACGTGCGGGTGGCCGAGCTCGAGGCGGCGAAGGAACAACAAATGACGCTTGTCCTTGCCGCAGATGCTCGGCTCGAGTCCCGTCTGGCCGAGGCCGCCGAGCTCGCGCAACTGGATGCGGCAAAGGCGGCGGAGATCACTCGTCAAGAGGAAGCGATCGCGAAACGTATTCGCCGAGAAACGCTGGCTGCGGCCGCCGCTGCTGCTGCAGGCAACCGTCCTCGCCCGCCCGCCCCCGAAAACATCGCGACCGTTCAGGGCATCAGGGTTCACGAGCGAATTGCGGGAACATTGGATTCGATGTTGAGCGCTGCTCGAGCCGATGGAATCAACCTCGGAGGTTGGGGATACCGCGACAGCGTGAAGCAGGTCGAGCTGCGCATGAAACACTGCGGAACCTCCGAGTATCAGATCTGGGATATGCCGGCGTCGTTGTGCAGTCCACCCACGGCGCGACCTGGTCGCTCCAAACACGAACAAGGATTGGCCGTCGACTTCACGTACAACGGCGGATCGATGACGTCACATTCAAATCCAGGTTTCAGGTGGTTGGCAGCACATGCGGCGTCCTACGGGTTCGTGAACCTTCCGTCCGAGCCCTGGCATTGGAGCCACTCCTAGGTCAGCAATTCTTCACGAGTTGAAGCTTTTGGGCGATAGGAGTGGATGCGTGCATCACCGGGCGGCAACACCGTTCCCTGGCCGGCGGCCATTGTTGTGGTTTGTGCCCTTTTTCTGTGGAGCTCGGCGGCAAACGGCCAGTCCGACGTCCAGAGTCTCGAAAAACTGAAGGTGGAACGCGAGAACGTCTTGGAGGACGCGGTCGAATCGGCCGAGAATGTCGATGTGGCGACGGCCTCCGTGGACGAGGTTGCGGTCGCACTGGACGAACTCAACGCCTTCGTCGCGTTTCATGAGTCGAGATTGGCCGACGCCCAACAAGCACTTGACGGAGCGAACGCCGCCGTAGCGGCCACAGAGGCGAGAAGCGCCGAGATTGAGCTGGAGCGGGAGGTCATCCGCGCAGAAATAGCGGAGATCGCGATATCCAACTTCACCGGAGAACAGTCAACCAACACCGATGGCTTGGTCGAGCTGGCGTTGTCCGATGACCCGGGGGAGGCAGCCCGGTTCCGGCATTTGCTCACTCTGCAAACGGGCACACTCAGCGACGGACTTGATCGCATGACCGCGTTGGAGGCCGAAGCGGCTGCACTCACCGAAGCCCAGGAGATCCTGGCGGAGGCGGCGACCGCCGCAGTGACCAAAGTGACCGAGAGATCCGCCGTCGTACGCGACGCTCAGGAGCGTCAACAGGCGCTCGTTGCGGCCGCCGAGATTCGCTTGGAATCCCGTCTCGCCGAGGCGGCAGCGCTGGCCGCACGCGACGTCGAGCTGGCGACCGAGATCAGTGATCAACAGACCGCCATAAACAATCGGGTAGCGAAGGCCGCCCGAGCCAACGGGGTCGACATCCCAAAGCCGGTCGACCTCGAGGACATTGTTGTCATTGAGTTTCCCGATCACGACACCGAGTTCAAGATCGAAGTCCATGTCGACATCGCCGAGGCGACGGAACAGCTGTTCCTGGACGCATACGAAGACGGCCTGGCGCTCCAAGGGTACGGCTACCGGCCAATTCAGCTGCAGGTGGACTTGCGGGCAGCACACTGCGGGGGTGCCGAAGAAGACATCTGGCACAAGCCAGTGTTCGAATGTTCACCGCCAACCGCACGACCCGGGTTCTCGAAACACGAACAGGGCAAGGCGATCGACTTTGCCGTCGCCGGCAGCACGATCAAGACGATCGATTCCTGGGCCTTCCGGTGGTTGGCGAGGAACGCGCCGAGGTACGGCTTCGAGAATCTGCCCGGGGAACCGTGGCACTGGAGCATTGGGTAGACGCGCTAGAAGTCGCCAACTCCCGAGGTAGTGGGCAGGTTGATCGAACCGTGCACCGGGAAGAGCTCGGGTGGAACCCCTTCCACCAACGGGCCCGTGGCCAGTCCATGGGCCGCGGGCACCGGCACCGCTGCAGCAACATGGGCCGCAGCGGCGAGGGCGATCGGGCCGTCGATGGAGGACGAAACAATGGTGGTGACATCGTCGCCCAGCGCCACCGCTGAGCCGAGAATTCGGTCGACCCCGCCAACCGCTGCGGGTTTCATCACGACGTAGCGGCAGGACGACGATTCGATGCGGGCCGCGAGGTCGTTCGCCCATTCCGGCGGAACATCCACCGCCGCCTCGACCCCCGTTTCCGCGGTGAATGATGCGTATTCACCAACGTCTGCAACCGGGTCTTCGACATATTGGACCCGGTGTCGTCCAACGCGACCGATGACATGAACAGCATCGTCGAGCGCCCAGGAGCAGTTCGCGTCCAGGCGCAGGTGGATGCCGCTGCCACACGCCTCGCTGGCGGCAATGATGCGCGTTGCGTCGGCGCCGGGCTCGACGAAACCAACCTTGAGCTTCACCGCAGAGAAGCCGTCATCAACCGCGCTGCGGCAGCGCTCGTACACCTCCGCCGCCGACTCGCTGCTCACCAACGCGTTGGTCGCGACAGCCATGCCAGATCCGACGCGAAGGAACTGGGCCAAAGGTGCTTCGGCCGCCTGTGCCTGCAAATCGATCAGCGCCGTGTGGATCGCGAACCGGGCGGCGGGTGTGAGATCCGTCGGCATCGTGGTGACGGCCTCATCGATGTCGTGGTTGACGTGGGCACTCGCCCAGCGTTCGATCTCCGCCGCGAGGTCATCGAGGCGTTGCGCGGCACCCGGAAGGGGAGCCGTAGCGCCGCGGCCGACGGGGCCATCGGCGCTGCGAAGTGCGAGCACCAGTCCACTACGATCCCCAACCGAACCCGACCCGGTCGTAAGTTCCTGGGTCAGGCGGATGTCGTCTGTCTCAAGCGTGAAACTTTTCAACCTCATGGTTTCATTCTTCCCGATGTATCGCCGTGAAACCGTCGGATGGCAATCGAAAGCTCGGCGGGAGCTTCGAGCAGCAGTGAGTGGCCGGCCTGAGGGATCCGACGGAGCTCGCCCGCCGGCAGTTCGGACATCATCCGTTCGGCGACCGCCTCGAACTTCGGGTCGAGCTCACCGACTAGGCACAACACCGGCGAACGAATGGACGACAGAGCTTGCCACAGCGGAGGCATGGACCCAGTGCCTGACCCGCGCAGGCTGTTGGCGAGGCCCGCGGGATCGGCCATGGCGCGTTTCTGCTTCTCCTCCCGGACTCCAGTCTCACCCAGGGCGCGCACAAGCGAGTCGAACAACGGCAGTGCGAACCATCCATCCAGAAACGAATCCACGCCTTCGAGCTCGATACGATCCGCCAGCGCCTCGTCCGATGCTCGACGGGCCTCCCTGTCCGCCGGCTCCGCCAGACCGGGCGAGCTGCTTATCAGGGTTACCGACGCAAAGAACCAGGGCGCTCGCGCGGCCATCGACAGCGCGATCCGTCCGCCCATGGAGTAGCCGACGAGGTGGACTGTTCCGATGTCGCGGTTCGTGAGTAGGGACAACACTTGATCGACAACCGATGGGATTTCGTAGGGTTGCAGGCGATCGGGGTGATCGCTGTCGCCATGTCCCACGAGGTCGACCACCAGCGCGGATCGTTCTCCTCGGACGGCCGGAACAATGGCATCCCAGTCGCTGCCACGGCCGGTGAACCCGTGGAGAAACAGGATGAGTTCATCGTTTCCCTCGAGATAGTCGGCGGCGATCGTGGTGCCATCGGGTGTGGTCACCAGGTGTGACGTCATGGCAGCGCGGCGCGCACGGCGGCAGTGAGCGCGTGCAGGTGGGCCACGCTGTCCGCGGTCAGGACGGGGCACTCGATGATGGAAACGCCTGGTCGATCTGCGGCGTCATCGATGGACTGCGGCAGGGATTCGCGATCGGCGCGGGTGAACGTGATGCCATCGACGGCGTCGAAAAAGGAGAAGTTGGTGTCGTGAGGCGTGTGGAACAGTGTCTCGTATTCGGCATCGTCGAGGACCGATCGGATCGGGAGGTGGGAGAAGATCCCGCCGCCATTGTTGTTCGGCACGATGATCGTCAGGTCGACCCCTTGACGAACGGCATCGAATACGCCGCCAAGATCATGGAGGATCGCAACATCGCCAATGAACACCGTCTGTCGTGTCCCCGACGCTCGAGCCGCGCCGATTGCGGCACTGACCACGCCGTCGATGCCGTTGACGCCGCGATTGGCGTGTACGACCGCCGACCAGTTGGAGGAGCCGATCGTGTCGAGGTCTCGGATCGGCATGGAGCTGGAAGCGAAGACGTCTGTCACCGCAGGATGATTGGTCACGGCCGCCGCGATCTGCGCCTCCGTCCATTCCTCGGTTTGGATATTGTCCTGCACGGCGTTGCGCGCATCCACGCCGAGTTGACGCCACCGATCGGTCCAATCGGTATTCGGGTTCGTGACGCTGACGGCTTCGAGCAGCAATGCGAGGTCGCCTCGAAGGCGGTCGGTTGCCGTGTGGGAGGGGTCGTGCCACCGGCCACGGGGATCGGCATACACCTGTTGTGTGTCAGGCAACGACTGCCACCACAGCATGAGGCTCTTCGCGGTCGGGGTGTCGCCGAGGCGGAGAATCACGTCCGGGGTCAACAAGCCGTTGGCGCGGGCCACCAGGTCGGGAACATCGACGATGGGTACGTCCGGGGGAGCGCCGCGTAGTCCGCTGAGGACATCGGCCAGGATGGGCCAGCCGGTACGGGAAGCGAAGCTCCAGATCGCATCACGTGTCTGATTGCCGCCGTCACCGCCCAGGACGGCGTACGGGCCGGCAATGATCACGCCGGTGGAATGGCCCGCGAGATCCTCCAGAGCGACCACGTCCGCGTGGCTCGGCGCGACTCGTATCGCGGACGCCTCCCGCAGGCTGGCCGGGACCGTCGGCGGGGGTGCGTCGGCGGCTGGTTCAACCGGCAGTCGAAACGGCCAGTTCACATGCACCGGTCCGCCTTGCTCGATGGCGATACTCGTGGCCTGCCAACCGGCCCTCACGGCGTGTTCGATGCCACCCGCGCCACCGACCGGCATGTTGACCGTGGCCACCACGTGGTCGCCAAACAGTCCGTGCTGGGGGAAGGTCTGTCCGACGCCCCATCCGTGATGCTCAGGGGGGCGATCGGCCGTGATCACGACCAACGCCACGCCGGACTGGTGCGCTTCGGCGACGGCGGGGTGGTAGTTGGCCCCGGCGGTGCCTGAGGAGCAGATGAGGATCACCGGCTGACCGCTCACCTTTGCTTCGCCGAGTGCCGCGAAGGCGGCGGAACGTTCGTCGAGGTGGATTGCCGTGGGGAGACCGTCCAGACGGTGAGCGGCGACCGTGAGGGGCGTTGAACGGGATCCGGGCGAGATCACGGCTCGCCGCGCTCCGGCGCGAGCGGCGCCCGCAAGAAATGACGCCGCAGCGGTTGTGGAATCGGGCGGTTGCGTCATCCGCACCGATTGTAGGTTCAGCGACCGCTGTTCGGCGGACCGTCCACGATCTGCGGCTCCGTCTCCCGCTCGCCGTACAACGCGTTGAGCAGGAAGTAGGGATTCGTCCAGTCCGATCCACCGTTCGGGTCGATCTGGATGTGCAGGTGGGGCGCGCCGCGGGCGTTTCCGCTGTCGCCAACAGTTCCTACGAGCTCACCGGCAAGGAGCGTGTCACCCTCCACGACGGCGAACTCGTCCATGTGCGCGTAGTAGTAGTGAGTCCCGCTTGCGCCCGTGAGGTGCACGGACCGCCCGCCGAGGCTGGAGACTCCCACTCGATCAATGGTGCTGTCCTCGATTGCACGAAGCGGAACGCCCCAGTGCGCCAGGACGTCCGTACCTTGATGGCGACGACCTCCGGAGCGGGGCTGGCGCCAGTCGTTGATGAACGGTTTCCGCAGCGTGTCGACCGGGAACATCCCCACGTCGATGTTGAAGGGGAGCGTTGCCGCCGCGAGCTGCTCCAGCGGGAGAGCCTCGAGCTCATCCTGAAGAAGGTCGCGTTGGGTGCTGAGCGCCCCCAGGGCAAGTGCCGACGACGGCTCCATCGAGAGTTCCAAAATGGCGTGATCAAGCTGTTCGACGTGTCGCATGAGCTGCGCCCGCTGCAACACGACGTCCGAGCGTGTGTTGTCGGGGGAAAAAGGTGCGCCGGGGGCAATCGAGCCCAGTCGGGTGGGGACTTCTCCATCCACACCGGACGCCGAAGTCGTCCAAAACACCACACTAAGTAATAGAATGGTTAAGAAAAAACGCAAGGGGTGGGCTATTTGGAACACGAACGGAGAAGAGTACGGGACAATCGACCGGAAAACAAACCAGCGTGACCGATGTCAACACCGCCGGAGGTGGCCCTCGACGGTGGCACAGGACGTCTGCGGTCAGTTGATGCGGAACTCCTGCAGCACCTCTTCGGAATCCGCCCGCAGCTGCAACACCGAACGTCCGCCAATGGAGGCCGGCTGCGTCGGCACAACCACAGAAGCGGGCAGACCGGTCCGCAACGTCTGGGCGATGTCCAACACGTCGGAGAACGTCGTCCTGTCATCGAGCACCACCGCGTCGGCCATGGACCCCAGAGCGTCGTTCAACACCAGAGGATTTCGTTCGTTCGTCAGCTCATCCAGCAGTGCTCGAATGAAATCCTGTTGGCGGGCGACCCGACCAAGATCAGACGTGGGGTCGGCCACCTCTTGGCCATCGATCATCTCGGTGTAGCGACGGCTGCGCACAAAGGCCAGAGCCTGCACGGAGTCGAGTTCGACCTCACCCGCCACAGGGAGATCGAGCCCACTGGCCCGGTCAAACGCGGGGTGTGGGATCGTAATTGTCACGCCGCCGACCGCGTCGACAAGATCGATGAAGCCTGCCAGGTCGATCTGCACGTACGACGAAACGGCGATTCCCAATTCGAGGTCGATGGTGCGGATCACGGCTTCTGGACCTTGTGCGATCGCCGTATTGATCCGTTGGGGTGAACCGCTGTTGATCGGCAACCATAGATCGCGGGGCAACGACAACATCTTCGAACCGTCGTCGGTGATGTTGACGACGATGATGGTGTCCGATCGCTCTCCCACCGTTCCGGCTCCCAGGATCAAGCCGGCGTTGTCCTGATCGGCTTCGATACCAGCGCGCGAGTCCGTTCCGACCAGGAGGACATTGCGACCCTCGGCGGTGGCAGGAACAAGAACATCGCTGACCGGCACTCGTTCTATCGACCCAAACGTCTGCCAGGCCGTGCAGGCGGGGATGCCGAGACCGGCGATCACCAGGAGTGCGAATCCGAGAAGAACCCACCGGAACCGCAGGCGACGGCGGCGCGGCTCTTCCGGTAGCGGAGGATCTGTCGGGACCGCGGGGTCCGGCGAAATGATCGAGGGTGCAGTTCTACCGAGCGGCTGCCCGGGCTTCAGCCACGCCGATTCCAGCGGCACATCGTCGATATTCGGTACGCGCGACAGACGGCCACGGACGTCACCGGGGGGATCATTACGTGGCCGGGGGTTTTGGTCAGGCGACACGGTCCACCAGTTGAGCAGATGAGGTGGAGGAAATGTTGGCAGTCCGGCGTTTTCATCGTGCCCCTGTTGTGACCTACTCTGGAGTGAAGACTGCACCTGAGGAATACAACATGGCATTGAATGAACGGCGACTCTCGGGTCGAGATGTGCTCGCGAAGACCTTCCAGGCACGAACGAAGCGCGGGTACGACCCGGTGGAGGTCGACGCCTACCTGGAGCTCATGGCGGCGCAGATCGACATGTTGCACAGCGACATCGCAAACGCCCGGACCACTGACGCGGGCGTCGACCCCAGCATTAATGTGGACGCCCTCGTCGCAGAGCGAGACGCCTACCTCCAGGAGCGAAACCAATTCGCCCAGGACAATGGTGACCTTCTGGCGGCGTACGAAGCGCTCGAGGCCGAAAATGACCAGCTTCGCGGTCAGCTGACAACGATTGCTCCGCCACCGCCGCCTGGCTTCGACCAGATCGCCGCGACCGAAGCCGCTGTCGCCGAGGTGGCCGAGCCGGGCAAAGAGGACGATCGAGCCGCGGAGGAGAGCTACGAACTCGTCATGAGGATGGCCCATCGGTCGGCCGAGGAAACGATTTCCGAGGCCCACAATCGAGCCGACGAGATCATCGCCGATGCGAATTTCACGGCGGCACAAATCTCGCGAGAGAGCGATCGCAAGGCGTTCGAAGCCGCGAATGCCGTCCAGGAAGAACTTTCTGCGCTGCAGACGGACCTCGACAGCAGCAAAGCCAAATTGGCCGAGCTTGACTCGGCTGAGTCCGAGAAACGAGCCGCACTTCGCGGCCTTGCTGACGAGATCTTGGACCTCGCCGCGGCGGAACCGGCCGGGGCTGACGTCGTCGACCTGCGGCCAACCCCCGATCCAGAACTGGCCTAATTCCGCCCATGCTCTGTACGGTCGGCGACCTCGTCACCGACGTCGTTGTCAAACTAAGCGGGCCCCCCGTGCGGGGTACCGATACACCGGCACAAATCATGCAGACCCAGGGCGGGAGCGCGGCCAATGTTGCGCTGAGCGCCATCCGAGCGGAACTGCCGTGCCGGTTCGTCGGACGCGTCGGGGAGGACGACCGCGGTCTCAGTCTGATCCGGGTGCTTGAGGATGCGGGTGTCGACGTCGTGGCACAACGCCACGGCATCACCGGTTCCATCGTTGTGCTGGTTGATGCCGACGGTGAACGGTCCTTTCTCACCGATCGTGGCGCGGCCACCGAACTCACGATTGATCCAGAACTTGTCCTTGACGGGGTGAGCTGGGTTCACCTCCCCGGATACAGCTTTGGCGGGGGAGCGATCGCCGAAAGCTGCCAGCTGCTGGTGGCCGAGGCGAAAGACCGGGGAATCCCCGTTTCCGTGACCACTGCCTCCGAGTCGTTTCTGCGGGACTTCGGGCGAGAGGAGTTCCTGCAGCTCATCGACGTGATCGGCCCGAAGGTCGTCTTCGCCAATACCCCGGAGGCCGCGTTCGCATTGGCTGGCGGAAGCCACTTCCCGAACACGGAATGGTCGGTGATTACCGCGGGAGGTGGTGCAACCACAATCACGCACCGTACCGGCGACCATCGCTCCATTCGGCCTCCGGATGTGGAGGTGGTGGACTCGACAGGCGCCGGTGACTCCTTTGCGGGTGCGTTCATAGCGTCGATGCTCCGCAACGAGACACCTCTGCAAGCAGTTGAAGCCGGCCATGCGAGCAGCGCGAGTACGCTCCTTCGGCTGGGTTCCGGGTCCGGCCACCCCGCGACGAAGGAGCTGTGAACATGGACGTCATTCTCGGGGCGGAAGCACAGCAGGCCGCTCGTGACGGCAATGCCATCGTGGCCCTCGAGTCCACGGTCTATTCGACCCTCGGCCTACCCGCACCGCACAACGAGGACGCTCTACAGGGTTGCCTGAACGCCATACGGGCAGTCGGCGCCGTCCCAGCCGTGACCGCCGTCATCGATGGCCAGCTTCGTGCCGGACTCGATGACGACGACTACCCGAGACTGTTGGCAGGAACGCGCAAGATCGCGGAACGGGATCTTGCGGCTGCTGTCGCTACAGGCCTCGACGTTGGGGTCACCACGGTCTCCGCATCACTGGCGATTGCCGCGCAGGCAGGGATTCGCGCTTTTGCCACTGGCGGCATCGGCGGCGTGCACCGCGGAAGTGCCGTCACCGGCGACGTGAGTGCCGACCTCGGCGCAATCGCTCGCCATCCCGTCGCCACTTTCTCCGCCGGTGCAAAATCGTTCCTCGATCTGCCGATGACGCTGGAGAAGCTGGAGCAGCTTGGGGTCCCCGTCGTTGGGTACCAATGTGACGAGTTTCCGGCGTTCACCGCCAGGTCCTCGGGTCTTCCCGTACCCATCAGGGTCGACAGCGCGGACGTGGTGGCGGCGATCGTACGGGTGCAGACTGCCGCCAACCGTGGACTGCTCGTGGTTACGCCAGTGCCGGAGGGTCATGCGTTGGACCAGCAGCTCCACGACGAAGCGCTCGACACTGCCCTCGCGGCGGCGGACGATGCCGGCGTGCACGGGGCGGCGGTCACTCCCTTTGTTCTGGAGCGCATCGCACACGCAACCGAGGGCCGTTCGCTACCAGCCAATATTGCGCTGGTCGTCAACAATGCGACGCTGGCGGCAGAAGTGGCGATCCGAATCGACGAGTGAGCGTCAGTGCGGATGGCCGTTGGCCGCAGCCTGCGTCGGGGCAACCCGTTCCTGCTGGTTGCGCAATACCCGTTCGAGCTGAGCGGCGGTGAGGGGCTTCGAGAACAGGTACCCCTGCATGAAGCGGCAACCATGCGAGCGCAGGAAATCGACCTGCGCTTTGGTCTCCACACCCTCGGCGATGACATCGAGGTTGAGGCCGCGTGCCAACGAGATGACGGCCGTCACGAGCGGGGCGCCGCTTTCGCCGATGCGGTTGATGAACGAGCGATCGATCTTGAGCGTGTCAACCGAGATGCGATCGAGATAGTCGAGGCCGGTGTGTCCGACGCCGAAGTCGTCGATTGCGGTTCGAATGCCCATCTCGCGGAACTGACGCAGGGTGTTGTTGACCTCTTCGGGCTTCTCGAGTGCGAGTGACTCGGTGAGTTCGAGCTCGAGGCGTTGCGGTTGCAGACCCGAATCACGGAGTGCCTTGGCCACATTGTCCGCCAGCACGATCGATTTCTGGAATTGGCGAGGAGAGAGGTTCACGGCGACGTTGATCTCCGGAAGGCCGAGACGGCCCCACCGAGCAGCGGTGCGGCACGCTTCCTCGAGCGTCCACTGACCGATGCTATCGATCAGGCTGGACTCCTCGGCGACCGGTACGAACTTGTCCGGGCCGATCTGTCCAAGGGTCGGGTGAAGCCAGCGCAGAAGTGCTTCGACCGCAAAGATCTGACCTGTGGTGACATCGACCTGCGGCTGGTAGTACAGCTGCAGTTCCTTCTTCTCGATGGCACGGTGAAGTGCCGCTTCAATCTCGAGACGATGTGCGCCAGGAACTCGTTGTTCGGGCGAGTAGGTGACGACCATGTTGCGACCACGTTCCTTGGCCTCGAACATGGCGGTGTCCGCGTTCTCGATAAGTTCTTCGACGCTGTCGCCGTCCTTGGGAAACTGAGCCAGACCGATCGAGGGTGTGACGTAGATATCGCGAAGGCCCACATCGAAAGGCTCGAGGAACTGGTCGAGAAACAGTCGACCGATGGCATGGGCGTGGCGGTCGTCCTTGATGTGGGGCACGAGCAAGGCGAACTCGTCACCGCCCAATCGGGCAACGGTGAGGTCGTCGGCGACGCGACGAGAAGCTTCGAGGAGGCGATCGGCCACCTGTCGCAGCAGCTCATCGCCAGCGTCGTGTCCAAGCGTGTCGTTGACCGCCTTGAACCGGTCCAGGTCAAGGAACATGGTGGCGAACTTCGCGTCGCGCATTCGGGAACTCTCGATGGCGAGATCCAAGCGCTGAAAGAACAGCGGGCGGTTCGGAAGCGACGTCAGAGGGTCGTGCTGGCCTTGATGTTCGACGGCGACCCAGTGGCGGACCAGTTGCTGCAGGTGAATCGCAACGAAGAGGGACAACAGGCCCGAGCCGACGGTCAGTACCGGCAGGGAGATGCCCGCTATCGGGGTTCCCAGGTCGACACCAACAAGGATGGGTCCAACCAGGACGACAAGGAACGAGATCAGGCTTCGCCTGACATCAACCTCCGAGTTCGTGATCACTGCTGGGGTGAATGAACCTTCAAGGTCGGGATGGTAGAGCGCGGCGAGCGCCATGCCAGCCGCGAGCAGCAACATCATTCGACCGGCGAGATCGAGGTCGGCACCGATCGTGACGACGGCCGTGGTCAAGGCCAGGATCAGCTGCGCGAGACCGAGGAGGATGAGGGGTAGGGACACCGTGGCTGGGTCGTGACCCGCAAGCCAGAGCAGGAAGACCACTGTGAAGATTGCGAGGCAGAAGGCAATCGCACCAGCGATGCCACGGGCGTAGTCACCCGCCGTGACAAGGTCGGGTTCCACCGCAAGGACAAAGAACACCAGACCGATACCAGCCGCAAAGATACCCATCTCCCGTTCGGTGATCGTGGGCCGCGAGCCCAGACGGTTCTTTACGAGCGAGACGATGCCGAGAACGGACCCAACCGCGGCGATCAGAAGCAGCAGCGCAAGGTTCATACCCCGGGGGAGCAGGAATCCAAGCAACGCAATCGTATGGCTGGCAGCCACCGCCCCGCCACCGAAGGGGCGGGAGTCGCTCGAGGAATCGTCCATGGCGTTTCGCAGGGGACCGCTGGTGGCGATCGCTGCAAGCATAAAGGCAGCAAGACCAATGGGAATGAGCGGCGGATCGCTCATGAGTACCAGCGCGAGCGACGTGATGACGGCCACTGTTATCGGCGCAATCCACCGAAGATTTGTGCTGTTCATACTCACTCCACTAGCCCCACCGTTCGAACCTTCTCATCATCGATCAACGGAGAATTAGTCCATTCGGTGTTCGATGATTTCGGAAGATGATGCGATCAACTTGAGCGTCCGCGCGAGCCCACGTGTCGAAGAGGCTCTCGTTCTGACGTCGATGCGCAAATCCTGCGGCTGCAGGAAGGCCCGCAACCTCCAGCTGGAGCGACAGGTCCCGGGTGAACGCATTGAGCGCCGCCAGAGATTCCACCGGCGCCATGAGGATCGACAACCGGTGAGTACACACCTCGCTGATGAGATCGGAGCTGGAGAGTCGGGCCTGCAGGAAGCGGATGGCTCGGGAACGAATGAGCTGGTCGCGAGCCGAGTCACTTCCGTCGGTCTGAAAGTCGAGCGAGATCATCGCGGCCTGTACGCCGACCTCTTTGAATCGAGCGTCCTCGGCGACGAGAGTCTCCGCAAAACTTCCCGTTGGCAGAATGCGCGCTCTGCCGCGTGAGGAGTTCTCGGTTTTTTGCATTGCGGACATTTGGTAGCACCACCTCGCCAATATTCACGTCTGTGGTGAGTAGATCGGCTCAGCGTTGCCAAAGATGAGGCGTTATCGACGACCGATAAAGGGCCCTTCGGTGGTTGATCAGTGGGTGATGAGCCGATTCACCGCCACGAATAGATGACGAGTGCAATCACTTCCCGGCTCGAGCAGTTCTTCACGGACTGCGGCGGCTAGGCATGCATGTAGAGCCGAACCACAGTCTTCCGGTGGTCGAAGGCCGCGTTCGGCGACGAAATCGGTGATTGCGTGCCACAACAACGTCTCCACATCGTCGACCATCCAGACCATCGGATCATCGACTCGATCGGCATGAGCGGCCAGCAGTACGGTCAGCGCCCACGGATTGATCGGCACACCGTTTCGCATCGATTCGGTGAGGGTGGCCAACCGCAGATCACGCAATCCAGCAGGAAGCTCGTGGACCAGTGCTCGCATGTTTTCGTCGCGGGCGAAACGGCGAGTGGACCGGCATGCACGGGGGGTAAACGGGGCGATGGAGTTCATGTACTCCACCGTAGAGACGGGGTATGACAGCGAAGCGATTACACGTCGGGACGGTGCGGTGTCTTTCTCGACACTTCCGGTCGAGATCCGCGGAAGCCCGCATGGGCCTACGCCGCAGGCTCCGGCCCCTCCTCGCCTGAGGCGGGCCCTGTGCGTATACAGACACACGGGGGAGTTTTTGGCAACGCCGAAAATCTCCAAGCAACCCGAAGGGTTGCCGGGTACCCACCATTGCTTGTATACGCACGAACGGCGGCTCAGCCGTTGGGGGGCCGGAGGCTGCGCCGTAGGCCCATGTAGATGACCGCGGATCTCGGCCGGAAGTGCCGAGAACAACGGTGCGGAAGTCTCGACGTGTTATGTCATAGAGCTGGGCTGCGCCCAGCTCTATGACAGGCCGTTGTTGACGAAGAACGTGGCGAAGACGAGGGAGACGATGGTCATCACCTTCAAGAGGATGTTCATCGAGGGGCCCGAGGTGTCCTTGAACGGATCGCCGACGGTGTCGCCAACGACGGCGGCCTTGTGCTGATCGCTTCCTTTGCCACCATGGGCACCGGCCTCGATGTACTTCTTGGCGTTGTCCCACGCTCCGCCCGCGTTGGCCATGAAGATTGCGAGAGCGAAGCCGGTCACCAGCGCGCCAGCAAGCAGACCGCCGAGCGCATTGATGCTGACATAACCAACGACGAGCGGCACAACGACGGCGAGGGCGCCGGGAATGATCATTTCCTTCAGTGACGCTTGGGTCGAGATTTCCACGCAGCGTGCGGAATCGGGAACGACACCCTCTTTGCCTTCTCGTAGACCTGGAATCTCGCGGAACTGGCGGCGCACTTCTTCGATCATTTCCTGCGCAGCCCGGCCGACAGCGTCGATCGTGAGCGCAGCAAACAGGAATGGCAGCATGGCGCCAAGGAACAATCCGACGAAGACGTCGATGCTGCCGATGTCGAGGCTGAGCGCGCCTCCGGCTCCCTCGACGGCGAACTCGAAGCTCTTGAACAACGCGAGTGCGGTGAGCGCCGCGGAACCGACGGCGAATCCTTTGGCGATTGCAGCGGTGGTGTTGCCGAGCGAGTCGAGTGCATCCGTGACTTCACGAACCGACGGGTCGAGCTCGGCCATTTCCGCGATGCCGCCGGCGTTGTCCGCAATCGGGCCGTAGGCGTCAACCGAGACGACGACCCCCGTCGTCGCCAGCATGCCGATGGCGGCCACGGCGATACCGTAGATGCCTCCTTCGAGCGCTCCGATCGAGTCGAACGCCAGCTCGCCGCCCCAGTAGGCGATACCGACGCCGGCAAGAATGAGCACGACGGATGCAGCAACCGAAACCATGCCGGCGGAGATGCCGCCGAGAATGGTCGTTGCTGGACCGGTCTCGGTCTGCTGTGCGATCTTCTGGACGGGGCTGAAGTGATCGGAGGTGTAGTACTCGGCGGTCTTGCCGAGCGCCCAACCAACGACCAGCCCGCCTATAACCGAGATGGCGAGGCCGATCGGGGAGTCGAACTCGTTGCCGCTGAAGAGCCAGAAGGCGATGCCGACTGTAGCGATGACGGTGAGGCCCATGGCGACGTTCGTGCCGAGGTGCAGTGCGTGGCTGAGTGCCTTGGAGTCGGTGGAGTCGCCACCCTTCACGAACAACGAACCGATGATCGAAGCGACCATACCTACGAACGCGACGGCGATCGGGAAGCCGATGAGAGCGAGGAGGGTGTCGTCACCAACACCGGCGGCCGACAGCCCATCGTCGGATGCGACGGCAAGAGCAAAGGCCACGAGCGAGATTGGAGCGATGATCGAGCCGGCGTAGGACTCGAACAGGTCGGCGCCCATACCGGCGACGTCGCCGACGTTGTCGCCCACGTTGTCGGCGATCGTTGCCGGGTTGCGAGGGTCATCCTCGGGGATACCGGCTTCGACCTTGCCGACGAGGTCGGCGCCAACGTCGGCAGCCTTGGTGTAGATACCGCCACCGACGCGAGAGAACAGCGCGATGGTCGAGGCACCGAGGCCGTAGGCAGTGAGGACCTCGAAGGGTTGGCCCACCTCGAGGAAGCGCACGAACAACAGGTAGCTGATCATCAGGCCGGAAAGTGCGAGGCCGGCCACGGCGAAGCCCATGACGGCGCCGCCGCGGAACGCGATCGGCAGGGCCTTTCCAGGACCCTCCTTGGCGGCCTCGGTGGTACGAGCGTTGGCCATCGTGGCGACGGTCATACCGGCGTAGCCGGCGGTGGCAGAGAGGACTGCGCCCAAGAGATAGGCGAGGGAAGCCCAGCCGCTGATGACAAACGCGAGGAGAACGATCATCACGGCGACAAATGCGGACACCCACGTGTACTCGGCTTTCAGAAAGGCTCGAGCGCCCTTCTGAATCTCGGTCATCAGGAAGACCATGCGTTCGTCGCCAGGGCTCGCAGCCTTGACGTTGTTGAAGAAGTAGCCGGCGAGCAGCAGAGCGGCCAATGCCGACCCAAGCGCCAGGTAGGGGATTGCTTCCAAGGTTCTCTCCGTGGTTCTGTCCGCGCCGGATCCGGCCGGTATTACGAGGGTGTCCCCTGTATGCCCGCAACGTGTTGTCGAGGCATTGGGGGACCCGCTAACGATAGCCGAAAGGTGACCGAATTATCGCTTTGACGGACGGTGCGGGCGCAACGCCCAAAGCGTGGCTAGATTCAATGTTCAACCTGAGCGATTGTCTTCAGCGGAGAGTGAGCGCACGATGCGTGTGATTGTTGTTGGAGCGGGCGAGGTCGGCTCCTACGTGGCTGATCGATTAAGCCGCCAAGGCATCGACGTTTCGGTGATCGAACGCAACGCGAAACGTGCCGCCCATCTGGCCGAAACACTGGACGTCCACGTGATCACCGGCAGCGGCACCCACCCGTCTGTGCTGGCCCGAGCGGGTGTCGACAGTGCCGACCTGCTGGTCGCGGTCACGAAGTCGGACGAGGTCAACCTCGTCGCGTCGATGTTGGCCAAACAGGCTGACGTCGCCCGCACCGTCGTTCGTTTGGAAGCCCCGGAGCTTCGTCAGGCCGACGCCGCTGCGTTGCGACGGGCGTCCGAGGCCGATCTCTTCATCGACCCGGATGAGGAAACCGCCCAGGAAGTGCTCGCGCTGATCGAGATGCCGGGTGCGGCGGAGGTTGCGAAGTTGGGTCAGGGCGAGGTGCTCGTCGTCGGAGCTCGAGTCATTCCCGAGGCTCCGATTGTCGGCAAGTCACTGATCGAGCTTGGCGTCGAGTACGAGCCCGAATGGGACTTCATCGTTGCGTCGATCAAGCGCGGTGAAGAGACGATCATCCCGCGTGGGGACTACACGATCGAGGCCAACGATCAGGTTCGTATCGTATGCAAGCGCGGCGCCCGTAAAGCGGTAGCCAAGTTGCTTGGACTCGCTCGGGATGTGCCACGCGAGATCCTTCTGCTCGGTGGCGGTCGAACCGGCCGCCTCGTGGCGGAGAAGCTGGGGTCAACCGGAGCACGCGTGCACATTATCGAGCGTGACCCGGATCGGGCCCGTCATCTGGCCGAGGTGCTGGACAACGTGCGGGTATTGCATGGCGATATCACCGACAGCGATGTACTCGACGAAGCCGACCTGCCCCGTATCGAATTGGCAGCTGCCCTGACCGGCGAGGACGATGCCAACATTCTCGCGTCGGTGTACGCGAAGGCCGCCGGTGTTCCGGAAACCATCGCCGTTGTGCATCGTCTCAACTTTCTCGATCTTCTCGACGAGGTTGGCGTGGACGCCGCGCTGTCGCCCCGGACCGCGACCGCCAACGGTGTGCTTCGTTTTGTTCGCGGTGATCTCGCCCAGGTGACCACGTTCCTGCAGGGCCCGGTCGAGCTGCTCGAATTCGAGATTCACTCGGGCAGCGCAGCGGATGGGCGCACCATCAAAGAGCTTGGGCTGCCACGCACCGTTCTGATCGGCGCGGTCGTACGCGACGGACGGGCGCAGATCGCTCGCGGCCGCACCACCCTTCGCAAGGGCGACCATGTGATCGTCATGGCGGAGCCGGAGTCAGCGTCGATCCTCGCGGCCGCTCTCGACTGATGTCGTTTACCACCGCCCCGGTGCGTCGCGCGGGAACGGTACATCAACTGCCAACACCGTTTGGTGTCGGATTGGGTTTGGGTGGCGCGGCGGTTTTGGCGTCGGGTCTGGTCGGGGTTGTTGCCGATGGTTCCGGCTACTACGGGGAGATGGCCTCTCTGGCCGTGGTGGGCGCGTCGGCGATGCTGGGAGGACGGCTGTTGAATCGGCTGCAGCAGCGTGGTCGGGTCACCCGGGCGATCGGCATGGCCATGCTGGTCGCTGGTTGGGTGGCCATCACGCTTGTGAGCCTCACTGCCTTCTTCATCTCGGGGGAGTTCGCCGGCGTGAGTGACGCCGTGTTCGAGGCGGTTAGCGCGACGACGACCACAGGCTTCACGACGGCAGAAGCGCCCGAGAATCTAACGTACGGAATCCGGTTCCTTCGCGTTGCCCTGCAGTGGACCACCGGTGCTGGCGTGCTGATGGCAGGCCTTGGTGTCTTGCCGGTGGCCATCGCTGGCGCAGAGCTGGTACCCCACAGCCCGCTGGAGGCGTCTCGCCGGCTGGTCCGCGGTCTCTGGTCGGGTACGCGGCGGATCTTCGGGCTCTACCTCCTGTTGAGCAGCTCGCTCATGATCGGGTTTCTCCTCGCGGGGCTGTCCATCTTCGATGCCGTTTCGTATGCGATGTCCGTCTCATCCACCGGCGGTTTCGCGAACCACGCGGACTCGATCGGTCATTTTGATGATCAGGCGGTGACCACCATCGCCACGGTGGGGATGTTCGCAGCCGGTGGAAATCTTGCGGTCGTGTGGTGGGCGTTCCGGGGCGCCTACTCGTCGGTGTGGAAGTCGACCGAGCTCCGGCTCTACGTGTGTTTGTCGTTCATCGGATTCGTGATCGTGTGGGCATCGAGTGGGGACCTTGGTGTCATTGAGTCCGCCTTCGCCGTCGCCTCCGTCGTGTCGACCACCGGGCTGCGGTCCGCGAACTGGGCCGGCGTAGCGCGTGGTGCGACCGATCACGATTGCGAGTTCGCCCTCGTAGTCGAA
>SHLQ01000003.1 GCA_004282895.1 Acidimicrobiales bacterium | reverse complement strand
ACCAGTGGCAGCTCCGATGCGGGCGACTCCGGCTTTGGTGATGAGGTGGATGACGATGGCGGCTGGTCCGGCGAAGGCCTGACCTTTCCCCGGATTCAGGGGGCGGACGCCGCGGGCACGGTTGTTGCTGTGGGCGCCGATGTCGACGAGTCCCGCATCGGCGAGCGCGTACTCGTGCGCACGATGCAAACCGCCTACGGCAACGATGATCCAACCGCGTGTATCACCATGGGCTCGGAGATCGACGGTGGGTTCGCCCAGTTCCTGTGTGTCGAGTCGATGGAGGCCTTCCCCATCGACACACATCTGACCGATATCGAGCTCGCATCGTTTCCGTGTGCCTACTCAACCGCCGAGGGGGTGCTCCACCGTGCCGACGTGAAAGCGGGCGAACGAGTGTTGATAACCGGGGCTTCCGGCGGTGTGGGTTCCGCGGCCATTCAGCTAGCCGCGCGTCGCGGGGCCGAGGTCATCGCCGTCGCGTCGAGTGCGAAATGGGCCGATCTGGAACCATTCGGGCCCGACCAGTTGGTAGACCGCAACGCCGATCTTGTCGCCGAGCTCGGGGCAGAGAGCATCGATGTGGTGGTGGACGTCGTTGCTGGCAGCGGATTCGGCGCCTTGCTGGAGGTAGTGAAGAAGCAGGGCCGTTACGCCACCTGTGGGGCGATCGCCGGGCCGATCGTTGACCTCGACGTTCGCACGCTCTACCTCAAGGACCTCACGCTCATCGGCTGCACGTATCAGCCGCGGGAGGTGTTCGAGAATCTGATCGGCTACATCGAACGGGCCGAGATCCGTCCGATCGTCGCCGCCAGTTACCCGCTGGAAGACATCGTCGAGGCCCAGAAGGTGTTTCTGGAAAAGCGGTTTGTCGGGAAGCTTGTGCTCATCGTTCCGGCAGCCTCCGATTAGCGCCGCCGGTACACGAACGCGGACATCCCATCACCGGCGAAGATGTCAGGCAGCAGTCGTCCGCCTCGACCATGCGGTTCCCACGCCACATCGCCCGCCCACTCCTCCATCGGCACAATCTCGAGATCGGCGATCTCCGCGACGGCTCGGTCATCGATCTCCACCGACTCGGCGTCGGTGAGGGTACACGTGGAGAAAACCACCTGGCCTCCCCGTTTGACCAGCGCGCCTGCAGAGGCGAGAAGATCGAACTGCAGAGTCGCCAGCGTGTCCACCGATCCGACCTGCATTCGCCAGCGGGCGTCCGCTCGCCTGCGCAACGAACCGAGTCCGGAGCACGGCGCATCGACCAGCACGGCATCAAAAGACTGCTCTGGAAACGGTGGCGCCAATCCGTCCCCAACAACGGCGAGTGTCGTGGTGCCGGTCAACTCGGCGGCGTCTGCAATGAGACCCGCGCGGTGCGCATGAAGATCCATACCGATCACCGTTGCCCCGCGGCCTGCGATGTGGGTCGCTTTGCCACCAGGTGCCGCACACAGGTCGAGCACGAACCGGCCGGCGCCAGAATCCACGAGTTCGGCAACGGCCTGAGACGCCGGATCCTGTCGATACCCATCGGAGCGCGTGTGTACCACTGCCGGGCTGTTCATCGCTTCGAGGACCGGCACTGCCCGATCGCCAAGATCGGCCGCAAGCCGGTCGATCATCCAGTTCGGGTAGCTGAGCCGGATCGCGTCTGTCGGCCACTCGACCGCGCCAGAGGCCGCCACTTTGCGCAGGATGGCATTTACGAACCCTCGGGCTCGTTTGGGCGTGGCCGCGACGGTGGCGTCGACCGCTGCGTGCGCGGGAGTTCCCAGGAAGACGAGTTGATACGCACCCGTACGGAGGCAGGCCCGTACGCGAGCTTCGATGTCGTCACGCACGATGAATCGGTCGACCACATAGTCGAGTGCGCGTCGCATCCGCGTTGTTCCATAGACCAGCTCGGTGACGAACCCCCGATCCCTGGTCTCCAACGTGCTTTCGTCGAGGATCTTCGAGAGCACCAGGTTGGCGTACGCTCCATCCTCGTCGATACGGACGAGTGCATCGATTGCGAGTCGCCGGGACTCGAGACCGGATTCATTCACCGAAACGATCCGACCCATCGAGCTGGGCGCCGTTCGCCCAATCAGCAGCAGCGAGTCGAGGTTTGCCTGCGGGCTGCACTACACCAAGCGACAAGGCGCCAGCACCCGTCCCGACAGTCGTCGCGTCGATCTCACCGGGACCAAGCTGACCGTCGGCCGGCAGGGCCTCCCAGATCTTGAACCGCTCACCTCGAAGTGTCGTCCAGGCGCCACCGACCCGCACCTGTCGGAGGACCTCCTCGACTTCGGCAGACCAGTCGATTTCCAGGTCAGAGGGGTGAATCTTCGCGGCGTAGACGGGTTCGCCCTGCTGGGGCACCGATGCCGGGAAACCCTCACGGATGGTTCGCACCATCAGGTCAGCGCCACCGGCGGCCATACGCACCCGAAGGTCGTCGGCGGTGTCGAGCTCGCCGATTGGCACCGGTTCCTCGGCCCAGATGTCACCTTCGTCAAGGCCGACCGCAATCGTGATGATCGAAATTGCCGTGTCCGAATCACCCGACAGAATCGCGCGTTCGATGGGGGCAGCTCCCCGCCAACGGGGCAAGGCGGAGAAGTGCAGATTCACCATCGGCAACTGCTCGATAACGGAACGGGGAATGATCTTCCCGAAGGCGACCACAACACCGAGGTCGACGTCCGCAGCGACCGCGTCGGCGATCTCCGTGGTGATGGGCAACCCCAGCTCAAGGGCGGCGGCCTTCACGGGCGTGGGTGAGGTCTTCGACCCGCGTCCTCGGCGTTTGTCGTGGCCGGTGACGACCATGGCGACTTCAAAACCTGCGTCCACCAGCGCCCGCAGCGTTGGAACAGCCATTGCTGGTGATCCGAAGAACGCGAGCCGTTGCGCTCCTGCCGGCGGCAGTGGCAGTTCCGTTGCCACGTCTTAGGAAAGGCTCAGGCCAGACGAACCCGGCGATGACAACCCGAGCTCCGCTCGTAGTTTGTCCGCGGACGGGTCGCCGACTTCCGCCCGCTGCCGCAGAATCTTTTTGGCTTCGCGTAGCTGCTCCGCATCGAGGTGCTCCACCAGAAGAACGCCGTTGAGGTGATCGAGCTCATGTTGGAACAGCCGGGCTTCCAACTCGTCGGCTTCGATGCTGACCTCGTTCCCGTCAAGATCGCGGCCAACGATGTGAATCTGCTTTGGGCGCACGATGTTCCACGACAGGCCCGGAACCGACAGGCATCCTTCGTCGAATTCCCACTCGCCATCGGACTCGACGATCTCCGGGTTGATCAGCGCATGGGGTTCCTCACCCATCTCGAGGTCGTAGACAAAGAGGCGCTTTCGGACCCCAACCTGCGGCGCTGCCAAACCGAGGCCGGGTTCGGCATACATGGTTTCCAGCATGTCTTCCGCCAGCTGCACGAGCGCGCCGTCAATATCGGTGATCTCTTTGGCGACCTGTTTCAACACCGGGTCGCCGTAGGTACGGATGCGATAGGGGGCGCTCACGGGATCCAAGGGTACCGTTGGCTCGTGATTTCGGAGTCTGAGGGAGCGTCGCATTACTTCGACGATACGCCCCAAACCGCGTCCAAGAGGCGTTCCATCGAGCTTGTGTTGCCGGACACGTTCCTCGCGCTGGAGACCGACGCTGGGGTCTTCTCCGGAGCAAAGGTCGACGCCGGGACGAAGTATCTCCTGCTCGACATGCCGGAGATCCCACCCGACACCGGCGCGATTCTGGACCTTGGCTGCGGCTACGGGCCGATCGCGTTGACCGCAGCACGACGTTGTCCCACGGCAAATGTCTGGGCGGTCGACATCAACGCCCGAGCTCGGGAACTCACGTCCGACAACGCCTCGGCCAACGGGCTGACGAACGTCACTGTCGCCGCGCCCGAGGACGTGCCATCCGATCTTCGTTTCGACCTCATCCTGTCGAATCCGCCCATCCGCATCGGCAAGGCGGCACTACATGCTCTGCTGGGCACGTGGCTTCCGACGTTGACGGAAGCCGGGCGAGCCTGGATGGTCGTGCAGAAACACCTCGGCAGCGACTCGTTGGCGACATGGCTCACCGAACAGGAATGGCCGACAACGCGACTCGGGTCCCGCAAGGGCTACCGCCTCCTGGAGACGACCCGATGAAGAACCTCGATTCGACCGAGCTGAAGCGCCTCCATCGGGAGTGGCGTCGCCAGACGAACCAACGAATCGCCCTGATCCTCGACAGCGTGCAGACGCCGTACAACGTCGGCACCATCATTCGAACCGCAGCTGCGCTTGGGGTCGAGCATCTCTGGCTGGTGGGAGCCACGGAGTCTCCAACCCACACCAAAACCAACAAGACGGCCCTCGGCACGCAGCGCTACGTCGAGTGGACGTTCGTCGAGACGCCAACCGAGGCCTACGACGCCGCCACGGCCGCGAACTTTCGTGTCATCGGCGTCGAGCTTGCATCGGGTGCACAACCGCTGCATGAGCTCGACTTGAGCGGTGCGGTCGCCATTGCGGTCGGACACGAAGACCGCGGGCTCTCCAAAGAGTTGCTGGGGTTGATCCACGAGGCTGGCTACATCCCTCAGGTCGGCAAGGTGGGCTCACTCAACGTGGGTGTCGCCGCCTCGATGGCGGTCTATGAAGCCCGCCGGCAGGGTTGGACGTCGACCAACGTGTCGCCATAAGCGGCTCCCCCGCCCCAATCGGTGTCGCCGTCGTTCGTCAGGTCGTTGACGACCGCTCCGGTCGAGCCATAGTTCGCAGCCCAGAATCCCCACGGCACGGAGACCAGACCGGGACGAAGTCGATCCGTGATCGCGACCTCCAATTCAAGCTCGCCGCGATCGTTGAACACCCTCGCCATGTCGCCTGCTTGTAGGCCTCGGGTCTCTGCGTCGGCTGCGTCCATCTCGAGGAACGGGCCGCGTTCACGATCCACGTGTCCCGCAGATCCGGAATAGGTCGTGTTCAGGAATCGAAGCTGCTTCTTCGGTGTGAGGAGATGCAGCGGATAGGCCGCGGTCGCGTTCCCCATGGATTCTGTCGGTGTGTAAAAGGTAGGCAGGCTCGGAAGGCCCATCGTCTCCATGAGCGGATTCGCCAGTTGCGCCTTGCCGTTGTGGGTGCCAAAGCCTCCATCTGCGTAAGGCAGGTGATCGGTTGTGCCGGAGATGCGCACGAAACCATCACGACGCAGTGCGTCGCGGTCCACATGTGGCGCCAGAGCGGCGTCGATCAACTCTTCGTCGGAGAGAAACAGTTCCGGTTCCGTGAAGCCGAACGCTCGGGACAGTCGCCGCCACAGCTCGGTGTTCGCCACCGCCTCGCCGCGCGGTGCCGTGGCCGGCTCGTTGTATCCCAGCCAGAGGTGGCCCCACGACGGGACGATATCGAGGTTCTCCGTTTGGGTTGCGGCGGGGAAGACCACATCGGCATACCTGGCCGTGTCCGTCATCATCTGCTCCGACACGACAGTGAACAGATCGTCGCGCTCCAAGCCTCGGCGGGTCGCTGCTGCATTCGGCAGAGAGTTGAGCGGGTTGCCGCCCCACACGAACAGGACCGACACCGGCGGATCGTCGAGTGTGGTGAGGCTTCGGCCGAGTTGAGGCTGCGGAAGCCCTCGGCGCGGCGAGCCATCGCCGAGATGTGGGTGATCGAACACCGATGAGCTGACGTCATCGACATACTGCAGACTTCCGCAACTGCGCGCCACGCCACCGCCAAGGTGCCGCCACGCCCCCGTGAGAACAGGCAGGCAGGCAATGGTTCGATAGAACATCGCGCCGGATTCGTGGTGTTCTGCACCAATCAACGTCCGAATGAACGGTGCCGATGCGCCGCCGTACGCTCGGGCAAGTTGTCGAATCTCCTCCGCTGCGACCCCGCATTGTGTTTCGCCCCATTCGGGCGTTTTCTCGGCAACACTCTCCGCGAGCTCGCCGAAGCCGTCGGCGTGGGAGTTGACGTACTCGTGATCGATGAGATTCTCGGCGATCAACACGTGCATGACGGCCAACATCAACGCAACATCCGTGCCGGGAAGCGGCTGGATGAATATATCCGCGGCATCAGCGGTCATCGTCCGCATCGAATCGATCACCACGATCGGCGCGCCGCGCTCTCGCGCCTTTTGCACATACGGCCACAGATGACGGTTCGTGAGTTTGGTGTTCGTTGCCCACAGGATCACGAAGTCGGAGTGTTCGACGTTGAGTGGGTCCGCGCCATGAACGCCGCCATAGGTCATCGCCATGCCGGCGCCGGTGGCCACACCACAGATGCTGCCGGTCTGACGAGAGGATCCGAGCTTTGTGAACAGTGCCCGATCAAGTGAGCTTTCTTGAATGTGTCCCTGAGTGCCGGCGCTGTTCCACGGCAGAATCGTCTCGCCGCCGAACTCGGCGCGTGCAGCGTTCGTCCGCTCAACCACCAAGTTGAGAGCCTCTTCCCAGCTCGATTCACGAAACTGTCCTGTTCCTTTCGGACCGGACCGAATCAGCGGTGTCAGGATCCGATCATCGCTGTTGACCCGATGGACGAGTCGATTGATCTTTGGGCACAGTTGACCGTCGGAATACGGGTGGTCCGGGTTGCCCTTGACCTCGATCAGCACGCCGTCTTCGGCGGTGGCGATCCACCCGCAGGTGTCCGGACAGTCGTGGTGGCAGGTACCAAGGACGGTCGTGCGGCGGTTCTCAACAGTCGTCATGGCATCAGCGTAGATCGTCGCTCAGAGGTCGATGGGGTCGACGTCGATTCGCAGCCGTTCCGCTGGCCGATCTACCGCGTTGATGATCTCCAGAAGCTCCGTATGGGACTCCGCGGCGATTCGCCATCGGTCGCCGAGCTGGGCCAACCGAAGAGAGGCCGACTCGTCGACGGCCCGCAGTCGCTCGATGAACGTCGCCGAACCCGCACCCGACACCACTGCCCACGCGCCATACGGCGGCTGACCAAACACCCTTCGGACATCCCGTTGTGATTCCGCGACTCGTTTGGGGTCGCCGTGAAGGGCGGCCTGCACGACGATGTCGTCGGGTTTGCGGGTCTGAATGACGACCCGTCCGCCCTGAGAGCGCGGGCCGACCCGTCGGGCCGCCAGGGCCAACATGGAGAAGGCATCCTCCGCCGCCCGCGATCGCGGAACGGCAAGTTCTTGGTCAAAGTCCAGGAAGACAACTGCGTCGGCGTTCGGCAAGCGGCGCAACAATGCCTCGGTTCCAATGAACAACCCTTCGCCGGACATGTCCGCAGCGTCGGTCTCTGCCGTCACTTCGATCACGTCCCGCTTGGCCAGCGCCCGCAGGTCCTCGGCCACGCGGCCGATTCCTGGACGGATCAGCTTGAACTTCGTGGCGCCACACGCAGAACACACGACGGGGCGAGTCGTGCCACAACTCACACACTCCAAGGTGGTGTCATCGGGTTGATGTACGGCAACACCACACGCATCACACGTGGCCAACGCATCGCAGTTGCCGCACGCCAACATTCGCGACCGGCCCTTCCGATTGAGGATGCAGGCAACCGTGGTGCTGTCGCGTACGAGCGACACGATGGCGTCGGTCAGAAGTCCCGGACGATCTGCGGTGCGAAGGTCCACGACGTCGACAACCGGCCAGGATTCACGCTCGACCGAGCGTTCGGGACTGAGTCTGCGGTCGGCGGTCTCCAGACCCTCCAACGATGGGGAAGGCGACGTAAGCACACATGGCACTCCGCCTCGACGCGCTCGCTCGATTGCGACATCACGTGCGTTCCATGCGGGCGTTCGCTCCTCTTTGTACGCGCGGTCGTGCTCATCGATCACCACGATGCTCGCGGGTTCCGGCACCGGCGCCCACGCGCCGAGTCGGGTGCCAACGGTCAACACACCCGACGCCGAGCGGGCCCACTGCTCGGGATACCCCGCCACATCGAATCCCTGGTTCCGCAGCGCCCGCGAGAACTCCGTTCGCTGGTGAAGGGTCGGTACCAGGATCAGTGCGCTACCCCGGACGGCGGCTTCGATCGCGACCGCCAGGCCGGAGTCATTGGGGGTTGTCCGGACGTGTGTCACCCCCGGGCTGAACACCGCGTCCATTGCGGGGTTGGCGTCCGCTATCGGGGGTTCCACTCGGGGTGCGACCTCCTCGACCATACGTTGCGGGGATGCAGCACGAAGAAAGTGCGGCAACCGCCCGGCCCATCGCCAGGCCGCCCAGTCGCCCAGTGCAATCAACTCCTGTGGCGGTCCCACCGACGACCATTTCGCCAGTGCCCGGAGCTCTAGTGACGGATCGGGGGTCACGTCGACATCGGTGATCCAGCCCGCGGTGCGACGGCCATGGAAATCCACCCGCACCAGCGATCCGACGGCGATCTTCGCGGCTCGGCCGTCATCCTCCCACGCGGCCGGAACCACGTAGTCGAACTGCCGCTGGACGCCGGTGATATCGGGCTGTACCCGTACGACTCGGCCTGAGAAAACCGAATCAACCCGCGGCGGTGCGGCGGGTTGTTCGAATCCTGGCAAGGGGTCGGTCACCCCCGTGAAACTACAGCCCGAGGGCGGACTTCAGGTCGCTGGTGCGATCCGTGTTCTCCCACGTGAAGCCATCGCCGGTTCGCCCGAAGTGGCCATAGGCGGCGGTCGGTTTGAACACCGGGCGGCGCAGCTGAAGGTCGCGCAGAATGGCGGCGGGACGGAGATCGAACACGTCTTGCACGACATCGCTGACCTTCTCCGGATCGACATGGGCGGTACCAAACGTCTCGACGTACACCGAGACGGGCCGAGCCATGCCGATGGCGTAGGCAACCTGCACTTCGCACCGGTCAGCGGCGCCGGCAGCCACCAGGTTCTTTGCCACCCAGCGGGTCGCATAAGCGGCGGAACGGTCCACCTTGGAGGGGTCCTTGCCCGAGAATGCGCCGCCGCCGTGACGACCCATCCCGCCGTAGGTATCCACAATGATCTTGCGGCCGGTGAGGCCGGCATCACCGACGGGTCCACCGATCACAAACCGTCCGGTCGGGTTGATGTAGACCTCGTAGTCATCATCGGCATACTCCGACGGAATCACGGGTTTGATCACGTTGTCGATGAGATCTGGGCGGATCATCGTGTCGCGATCGACACCGTCGTTGTGTTGGGTCGAGATGAGGACAGCCCGCAGCTTCGTTGGACGCCCGTCCTCGTAGTCGAAGGTCACCTGGGTCTTGCCGTCAGGCCGCAGGTACGGCACCGTGCCAGCTTTGCGAACCGCCGCCAGTCGTTCGGCCATCCGGTGCGCAACGTGAATGGGAAGCGGCATGAGAGCATCGGTCTCGTTGCAGGCGTAGCCGAACATCATTCCCTGGTCGCCCGCACCCTGTTTGTCGAGATCGTCCTCTTCACCTGAGGTACCCGAGCGAACTTCCTCGCTGTCGTCAACACCCTGGGCGATATCGGGAGACTGCTCGTCGATCGAGACCATCACACCGCAGGTGTTTCCATCGAACCCAAAGGACTCACGGTCATATCCGATTTCGTTGATCGTCTCGCGAACAACAGCGGGTATGTCAACGTAGGCAGACGTGGTGATCTCACCGGCGACCATGGCCAGGCCGGTCGTGACCATCGTTTCGCAGGCGACCCGGGACATCGGATCCTGTTCGAGAATCGCATCGAGAATCGAGTCCGAGATCTGGTCGGCCATCTTGTCGGGATGGCCCTCGGTCACCGACTCCGATGTGAAGGTGTAGTTCGTGGTCACAACGTTCTCCTTGGATTGACAGGACTACTGTAGATGTTCAGTGAAGATTCGACCCGGTTCACTCGGGCCAGTGGGGCCGAGTCAGCGGATGGCCACCACGGCGTCCAGTATCGCATCGGCCACCACTCGTTTGGATGACATCGCGACATCGGATTCGGCACCGTTCTGGCCAAGAATCGTCACCTTGTTCGTGTCGTGTCCGAAGCCGGCCCCGGGTTCAGACACGTCATTGGCCACGATCAGGTCGAGGTTCTTGCGTTCGAGTTTGCCTCGAGCATTCGAGACAAGATCGTTCGTCTCTGCGGCAAACCCCACGATCGTCTGACCTTCGGCTTTCGATGCCCCCAAATCGACAAGGAAGTCATGCGTTCGCTCGAGCTCGATCGCGGGCGTCGCGGCGTCCCCCTTCTTGATCTTCTGGTCGGCCGGATTGGCCGGCCGGAAGTCGGCCACCGCAGCCGCCATGATGATGACGTCCGCCGTGTTGACCGCTTCGACCGCTAATTGCATCTCGGCCGCCGACGCCACCTGCACCACCTCCACAGCGACGGGATCGGGTCGGTCGACCGTGGAGATCAGCGTCACCCTCGCTCCGCGAGCCCAGGCAGCCTCGGCCAGCGCGTAGCCCTGTTTTCCCGTGGACCGGTTCGAGATGACGCGGACCGGGTCGATGGCCTCCCGAGTCCCACCGGCGGTGATGACCACGTGGGTTCCGACCAGGTCACCGGCGGAGAGGACGCGCTCCGCATGGGCAACGATCGTCTCCGGCGCTGCGAGGCGTCCGAAGCCGAGGTCACCGCCCGCAAGCCGTCCAGCCTCCGGGTTGACGATATGTACACCCCGGTCGCGCAGTGTGGAGATGTTGTCCTGCACCGCCGCGTGTTCCCACATTTCGGTGTGCATCGCCGGCGCCACAAGCACCGGCGCCCGCGTCGCAATCAGGGTGGCGGTCAACAGGTCATCGGACCGGCCGGTGCGGTAGTCGCTGAGGAGCCGGGCGGTGGCGGGCGCAACGATGATGAGATCGGCGGTCTGGCCGAGCGTGGTGTGTGGGATCGGACTGCTCTCGTCCCACAGCGAGGTCTGGACCTTCTCCGATGCCAACGCATCGAAGGTCACGCGGCCGATGAACTTCTCGGCGCCTGCCGTGAGAATCGGCACCACGTGCGCGCCCGCATCCACCAGGCGGCGGCTTACCTCAACCGCCTTGTATGCCGCGATTCCGCCGGTGACTCCCAGAACGACCCGGGTGCCGTGGAGTGCCGACATGGGTTGGCTCAGTCGGCTTCAGCGAGCTCGGCGTCAAGCGCGGCGGCGTCTGCGGCTGCTTGGGCCTCGGCCAGCGCCTCGGCCTCGAAGTCACGCTCGATCGGCTCGATCTTCTTGGCGGCGATCTCCTCGAAGGCGATCGACAGCGGCTTGCGGGCCGTGCTGGTCACCTGCGGCGGAATACTCGAACCCAGACCATCACCCAACTGTCCGAAGTAGGCGTTGATCTGACGGGCCCGCTTCGAGCCGAGCGTGACCAGCCGGAACTTGGAGCCAGCAAGCTCGAGCAGCGTCTCGACCTGCGGATCAATCATGGACGTTTCTTCAGACATGGGAACTCCTGTACGCGAGGCCAATAGGCCGACTCTCCAGCGTATCAGCTGGTTCTGCGAGCAATGATGGACGTCAGCGCATTTACTGCGTCGTCCAACACCGTGTTCTCGACGTACTCGTAGGGCAGCTCCTGGGCCAGCGCCCGCTCCGCTCGACCTGCGGCCATGCGCCGTTCCACCTGTTCGGGGGTGTCACCTCGTCCAACCAGCCGGTTTTGTTGTTCTTCGGGAGTGGGCGCGTCAATGAATACCAGGATGGCTTCGGGCACGCGTTCCAACACCTGACGCGCGCCGTTCACATCGATCTCGAGAACCAGCGTGCGTCCGTTGAGCCCCCGTGGGACCGGTGATGCGTAGTAGGCCGAGCCGAGGAAGTGGTTCCACTCGAGGAACTCCCCTGCGGTTAGTGCGTTCAGGAAGTCTGTCTTCGTAACGAACTCATACGCGTCGGGCGACTCCCCGGGGCGGGGCGCACGAGTGGTCCAACTACGCGACAGCACCAACGAATCGTCGATATCCACCAAACGTTCGACGACCGTTCCCTTGCCGACGCCGCCTGGCCCAGAGATCACCACCACGGTCCCGAGCTCGTCGAGTGTGTCACTCACTACCCAGCTCCAGCGCCGAGCGCAAGGCGGCTCGAGCGTGACCCTTGACGTCGGCGACAGTCACCGCTTCACCGATCCCGCACCCTTCAAGCGCCCGCCTGGACCGCACTTTGCCGACCTCCGGAATCGATTCGATCAGTGGCAACAGCTTCATCGTGGCCAGGACGGGATCCTCGTCGGCGATCACAAAGATCTCGTCGTAGGACAGATCCCCGTCGATGACCCGCTGTTTGTACCCGGCCCACGAGGATCGGACCGCCGCAATGTGGGCGTAGGCGGCCTCACGCTCACCGGATGTCTGCATCCCTGAACCGTACCTAGGACAGGATGCTTTCGATAATCGACTCGGCTGCCGCGACGCGATCATCGGCAAGGGTCACGGCCCGCCCGATCACCAGTAGGTCGGAGCCCGCCTCAATCGCTGCCTTGGGTGTGGCCACACGGGCCTGATCATGCGCGTCCGCGCCTGCGGGTCGAATTCCCGGTGTGACCGCGAGCAACCGTGGTGCGTAGTGGCTGGCCTCCTTCACGTCATCGGCCGAGCACACGAGTCCGGCCATGCCAGCCTCGACCGCGGTGAGCACCCGTTTCGGCATGATGTGTTCCGGTGCACCGGCATCTGAGGTGAGCACGGTGATCGCCAGAGGTTTTGGCTCGGGAAGTCCCGCGTTGGATGCACCCTCACGCAGGCCGTTGGCGCCCGCCTTCAGGACGTCGAGGCCACCTTGGGCGTGGTACGTCGCGTAGGTCACACCCAGGGCGCCGAGCACCCGGGATGCCTTCTCCACGGTTGTGGGAATGTCATACATCTTGAGGTCGAGAAAGACGTCGTACCCCATCTCGATCAGCGTGCCGATGGCGTCGGCCCCTGCGGCGGTGAAGAGCTCCAGGCCAACCTTGGCGGCGCCGAACCATGGCCGCAGCTCCCGTCCGAGTCGGCCGGCCTCCACGAGGTCGTCGACGTCGAGGGCAACACACAGCTTGCTGCGGAGTTCGTCGGAAACATCGGTCATGTCATGTCCTCCATGGGTGTCACACGTGCGCCGTACCGATTAGATCGGTGATGCGCTCAACTCCCTGTTCTCGGCACCAGCGGCCGAGATCCTTTGCGATCTTGTGGGTAGCTCTTGGGTTCTCGAACGTTGCCGTGCCCACCTGCACGGCGCTCGCACCCGCCCGAAGGTACTGCACAGCATGTTCGGCTGCAGCGATACCCCCAACGCCGATGATGGGCAGATCCGGGTACGTCGCGCTCACGTCGTAGACCGCACGCAGTGTGACAGGTCGAATCGCCTGACCGGATACCCCACCGCCCCCTCCGCCCAGCACTGGCTTGCCGGTGACCGGATCGAGCACGATACCGATGAGGGTGTTCGTCAGCGTGACGGCATTCGCCCCTGCGTGCCAGACCGCGTGCGCGATCTCCGCGATATCGGGCACATTCGGACTCAATTTCGCCCAGCGGGGAATCCGTATGGATTGCGTGGCTTCGAGCACCGCCGAAGCGCTTTCGGCCGAATGCGAGAACATCTTGCTTCGATCCTCGATGTTCGGACACGAGACGTTGATTTCAACGGCAAGAAGATCGTCCTGGACCTCAAGCAGCGCATCGGCGGCCTGCCGATATTCCTCGACCGTGCGGCCCCAGATACTGGCCACAACCCGCGCACCGGAATCGCGCAATGCCGGAAGCTCGTCCTCGATCCACCCGGCGACGCCGGGGCCCTGGAGGCCAACGCTGTTCATCATGCCGCCCGCGATCTCCACCACGCGTGGCGCGGGATTGCCCGCCCAGGGCATAACCGACAAGGACTTGACGACCAGCGCCCCCAGCTCTGCGAGGTCAAAATACGATGCCAGTTCGGCTCCGTGTCCGGCCGTACCGGACGCCGTCATCACCGGGTTCGGCAACGACAGATCGCCGACTGTTGTCGACAGATCGACCATCAGACGACGGCGCCCCGGTGATAACTCTGCAACGACCGCACCTGCAGCGGTGTTGCCAGCCAGTCCTCCATCCCGCGAGCGGCGGCCAAGGCGGCGGAGCCGGTCGTGAGGAGAGGAATTCCGGCCGATCCGGCTGCGGCGCGGATGTACGCACCATCCGCACGGGGACCGCGCCCGCGCGGGCTGTTCACAACCAGCTGGATGTCTCCCGACGCGATGAGGTCGACTGCCGTGAGCTCATCGATGTCGCGGCCAAGCCCGTCGTTCGTCACCTTTGCCACCAGTCGGCCAACTTTCACGCCAGCCCGCTCGAGGGCGGCGGACGTACCCGCAGTGGCGATGACGTTGAAGCCGAGAGCGACAAACCGACGGGCCGCCTCGATACCAACCACCTTGTCTCGGTCGGCCAGGCTGAGGAAGACGGTTCCACCCTCCGGAAGTGTTCCTCCGGCGGCCATCTGACTCTTCGTGAATGCGAGCCCGGTGGTCGAGTCGATACCCATGACCTCGCCGGTGGATCGCATCTCGGGGCCAAGGAGTGGATCCGCATCCGGGAAGCGGTTGAACGGCAACACCGCCTCTTTGATCGCCACATGTCCGGTGACAGGCGGATGCACGAGCCCGATTTCTCGTAGCTCCGAGATCGTCTCCCCCATCATCACCCGGGCGGCGATCTTTGCGAGCGCCACCCCGGTTGCCTTCGCGACGAACGGCACCGTACGCGAGGCCCGGGGGTTCGCCTCGATCACGTAGACCTCACCACCCTTCACCGCGAACTGCACGTTGATCAGGCCGACCACGTCCAGCTCGGTCGCAATGTTGGTCGCATGCCGTTCGAGTTCTGCGATCGTTGCCATGGAGAGGTTCGGCGGTGGGATGACACAGGCGCTGTCGCCGCTGTGTACGCCGGCTTCCTCGACATGTTCCATGACCGCACCAATAAGGACCGCCCCGGTTTTGTCGCGGATGGCGTCCACGTCCACCTCGGTCGCGTCCTCGAGGAAACGGTCGATCAGCACGGGACGCTCCGCCGACAGCCCGCCTTCTCGACCGAGCGAACCGAATGTCGCGAGTTGTTTCATGGCCGTGGTGAGACCCTCGTCGTCGTACACGATCTCCATCGCCCGACCACCCAGGACGTAGGACGGCCGTACGAGGGCGGGGTACCCGATCGATCCGATGATCGAGAGTGCTTCCTCTGCGGTGCTCGCAGTGCCGCCCGGAGGTTGGGGAATTCCCATCCGTTCGCAGAGGGCATTCCACTGCTCCCTGTCCTCCGCAAGATCGATCGATGCCGGCGGCGTGCCCGCGATGAGCTCGGGTGGGAGGTCGTTGGCAAGCTTCAACGGGGTCTGCCCGCCAAGGGAGACGATGATGCCAGCGGGTTGTTCGGCTTCGATGATGTTCGACACATCTTCGAGCGTGAGCGGCTCGAAGTAGAGACGATCGCTCGTGTCGTAGTCCGTGGAGACCGTCTCCGGGTTGCAGTTGACCATGATGGTCTCGTAGCCCGCCTCGCTGAGCGCAAAACTCGCGTGGACGCAGCAGTAGTCGAATTCGATACCCTGCCCGATGCGATTGGGACCAGAGCCGAGGATCATGACCTTCGGCCGGTCGGAGTCGCCGACCTCGGTCGTGTCCTCCCAGGTCGAGTAGTGATACGGCGTTTCGGCGGCGAACTCTGCCCCACAGGTGTCAACCGTTTTGTACGTCGGCTCGACCCCTGCCTCCTTGCGTGCGGCTCGTACCGCCGACTCGTCCATTTCCCAGAGGTAGGCCAGCTGAGCGTCGCTGAAGCCAAGCTGCTTGACGCGTTTCCACCAGCGTGGGGTCATCCCCTCGAACCCGGCCTCGGCGAGTGCGGCCCGCTCCTCCGTGACGCGGCTCATCTGATCGAGGAACCAGCGATCCACCTTGGTTGCGTCGTGTACGGTCTCGACGCTCATTCCCCGCCGCAGGCACGCCTCGAGTTGGAAGATCCGCTCGGGCGTCGGGATATCCGCCTGGCGAAGGAGCTCGGCATCGTCGAGCTCGTCGTAATGGGCCTCCGCGGGGTCGCAGTTGAGGCCATGTCGACCCAACTCGAGACTGCGCAGCCCCTTCTGCAGGGACTCCGGGAACGTCCGTCCGATGGCCATGGCTTCACCAACCGACTGCATGGCCGTGCCGAGAACACCGGCCGTGCCGGGGAACTTCTCGAACGCCCAGCGGGGAATCTTCGTGACGACGTAGTCGATCGTTGGTTCGAAGCTTGCGGGGGTCTTCTTGGTGATGTCGTTCGGGATCTCGTCGAGGGTGTACCCAACGGCGAGGCGAGCGGCGATCTTGGCGATGGGGAAACCCGTCGCCTTCGATGCCAACGCCGACGACCGGGAGACACGCGGGTTCATCTCGATGACCACCTGGCGTCCATCGGCCGGATCGACGGCGAACTGCACGTTCGATCCCCCGGTCTCCACGCCCACGCGCCGCATGACGGCAAACGCGGTGTCGCGCATGAGCTGCAACTCGACATCGCTGAGTGTTTGTACCGGTGCGACCGTGATGGAGTCGCCGGTGTGTACACCCATCGGGTCAACGTTCTCGATGGAGCACACCACCACCTGGTTGTCCTGGTGGTCGCGCATCACCTCGAGTTCGTATTCCTTCCAGCCTGCGATCGACTCCTCGATGAGAATCTCCGAGATTGGACTCGCTTCCAAGCCGTTGGCAGCAACCTTTTCGAACTCCTCGGGTGTCGCGGCCATGCCGGTGCCCTTGCCACCGAGGATGTACGCCGGGCGGATGATGATCGGCAACCCGATCTCCTCCAGCACCACCCGCGCTTCTTCCAAGTTGTGCGCCACGCCGGATCGCGGGACCTCGAGTCCGATCTCGAGCATCGCTTCCTTGAACAGGTCTCGGTCCTCCGCGGTGGCGATGGCCTTGGCATCGGCGCCAATGAGCTCGACCCCCAGCCGATCGAGTGAGCCGGCCTCGACAAGTTCCATGGCGAGGTTCAATGCGGTTTGGCCACCGAGGGTTGGAAGCAGGGCGTCGGGCCGCTCCACTTCGATGATCGCCTCGAGCACCTCGCGTGTGAGCGGTTCGATGTACGTGGCGTCGGCGAAGTCGGGGTCGGTCATGATCGTCGCAGGGTTCGAGTTGGCAAGAATGACCCGGTATCCCTCGTCGCGTAGCACGCGACAGGCCTGGGTCCCGGAGTAGTCGAACTCACAGGCCTGGCCGATGACAATCGGGCCCGATCCGATGACCAGAATCGAGTGCAGGTCGTCACGCTTTGGCATGGAAATCCTCCATCAACTGTTCGAACTCGGCGAACAGGTATCTGCTGTCGTGGGGGCCGGGGCCGGCCTCGGGGTGGTACTGCACGCTGAACGCCGGTACCGAGGTCGAGGTGATGCCCTGGACGGTGTTGTCGTTGAGGTTGACGTGGGTGAGTTTGGCGTCGACCAACGTCGCTGCATCCACGGCGAAGTTGTGGTTCTGGGAGGTGATCTCCACCCGACCATCGGCCAGCCGTTGTACTGGCTGGTTCCCACCGTGATGCCCGAACGGCAACTTGAAGATCTTGGCGCCGAGTGTCGCGGCCAGCAGCTGATGGCCGAGGCAGATGCCGAAGATTGGCACCTCCCCGAGAAGCTGGTCGATCGTCTCGCGCAGGTGGGGCAGCTCGTCGGGATCACCGGGCCCGTTGGACAGAAAGACACCATCGGGTTTCTGGGCGAGTACATCGTCGGCCGACGTGGAGGCCGGGACCACATCCACCGTGCCGACTGCTGCAAGCTGCGTGAGGATGGACTTCTTGATACCGAAATCCATCGCGACAATCCGGCGAGGCCCGGTTCCGGTCACCGTGTAGGGCTCATCACAGGTCACGGTGGCCACGAGATCGACACCGTCCGTGCCCGGCTCGGCTTCCGCCGCCGTGCGCAGCGCGGTTTCATCCGCGGTTCCGAACGCGCCCGTCATGGCCCCAAGGTCACGAATGTGTCTCGTCAAACGACGGGTGTCGACCCCGGCCAGACCGGCCAGATTGTGATGGATGAGGAAGTCGTTGAAGTCCCGTTCGCTGCGGAAATTGCTCGAGATACGTGACGGGTCACGGATGATGACCCCTCGACAGAAGGTGCCGCGGGACTCGTAGTCGGTTTCATTCACCCCGTAGTTGCCAATATGTGGGTACGTAAACGTGATTATCTGACCAGCGTAGGACGGGTCGGTGATCACCTCCTGATACCCGGTCATGACCGTGTTGAACACGACCTCCCCGCTGCTGATCCCATCGGGCGGAGTGGCGCCGATTGCCTCTCCTTCGAACAGCGTGCCGTCGCGTAATACGAGCGCGGCTTCAACAAACGGACTCATCGTGTGGCTTCCCCTCCGAGGACAACGGCATCGCCGTTGAAGATGGTGTGACGAACGCGGCCGGTGGCTTCGCGCCCCGTGTATGGACTGTTCTGACTTCGACTGGCCATCTCGGTACCCGAGATGGTCCACCGTTCCGAGGGATCGAAGACACACAGGTTGGCGGGTTCCCCTGGTTCGATCGGACGGCCGTGACGATCCCCGATTCCGGCGATCGCCGCGGGCTTCCAGCTCATGAGCGCCGCGATCGTCGCCATGTCGAGTTCAAGTTCGGCCGTCGCGAGGGACAGCGCCGTTTCCAGGCCGAGCATTCCGGGGGGCGCCTGATCGAAGGGAAATTCCTTCGTGTGGGGCTCGTGGGGTGCGTGGTCGGTGGCGATGGCGTCAATCGTTCCGTCAGCAAGTCCTGCTTTGATCGCAGCGACGTCCGCCGCCGTGCGTAGCGGCGGATGCACCTTGAAGACCGGGTCGTAGGTGGCGCAGTTCTCGTCGGTAAGTGTGAAGTGGTGGGTCGTGGCTTCCGAAGTGATCCGGACGCCATCGGCCTTCGCGTGGCGAATCAACTCGACCCCTTCGGCGGTCGACACATGCTGCATGTGGATGTGCGCACCGGTGCGACGGGACAACATGATGTCGCGCACGATCATGAGGGTCTCCGCCTCCGATGGCTGCCCGCCCATCCCGAGGCGACCGGACCACTCCCCTTCGTGCATGTGGCCACCGGCGGAGAGTGACGCAACCTCGCAGTGCTGAGCCAGAACGATCGGTTGGCCTCCGGTCACCGCCGCCAATCCGCTGGCGTATTCCATGATCCGCAGCATCAGTGCGGCGTCCTGCACACCGTCCCCGTCGTCGGTGAAGATGCGCACGCCCATGGATGCCAGCTCGCCCATGGGGCTGAGCAGCTTCCCCTCCCGGCCCACCGTCATTGCGGCCGAAGGAACAACCTCACACGAGGCACCCTCGGCGATCGCAAGAACGTCGCGTACGACCGACGGGTGATCCATCGTTGGTGTCGTGTTGGGCATGGCGACGACCGCGGTGAATCCGCCCAGGGCAGCGCCCCGAGCGCCGGTCTCAATCGTCTCTGCTTCCTCTTGGCCCGGCTCCCGCAGGTGGGCGTGCAGGTCGACGAGGCCGGGCATGACGATCGCGTCGCTCGCGTCGAGAATCTCGGAGCCAACAGGAGGGTCGATCGAATCGGCAACGTCGGTGATCACGCCGTCAACCCACGCCACGTCCGCGCGACGGGTTCCCCGCTGATCGGTGACGGTTCCGCCCCGAAGAATCTGCGTTGTGCTCATTCGCCGCTCCGCTCAGCCGCCGCGGAGCTCAACACGAGGTACAGCACCGCCATCCGAACGACCACACCGTTGGTGACCTGGTTCAGAACCCGGACCCGAGGATCATCCACAACCTCGGGGGAGATCTCGATCCCCCGATTCATCGGGCCGGGGTGCATAATCAGCGAGTTGGCCGGAAGCTGTCGGGCCCGATCGCGTGTCAGCCCGAATGTCCGGTGATACTCGCCGAGAGATGGCACGAGCGCCTGATTCATCCGTTCGCTCTGCATCCGAAGCAGGTACAACACGTCGGTGTCACCAAGAACGGAATCGAGATCGTGTGAAACCGTGGCGCCAAGTGACTCAGCGAATGGCGGCAACAGCGTCGGTGGCGCCACCAGGGTGACGTCCGCGCCGAGCGTGCGAAAGGCCTCGATGTTGCTTCGGGCGACCCGTGAGTGACTGATGTCCCCAACGATCGCCACCTTCATACCCTCGAAGCTGCGACCCTCCTGGCGCACGGTGTAGACGTCGAGCAGCGCCTGGGTCGGGTGGGCATGCCAACCGTCGCCGGCGTTGATGACCGATGCTTGGGCCCATCGCGCGATTTGTTGTGGTGCGCCCGAGGATTTGTGGCGCACGATGATGGCGTCAACCCCCATCGCCTCGATCGTCTCGACGGTGTCTCGCAGCGATTCGCCCTTGCTCACCGATGACGAGCTCGCGCTGAAGTTCATGGTGTCGGCCGAGAGCCGCTTTGCTGCAGTGTCGAAGGAGTTCCGGGTGCGGGTGGAGTCCTCGAAGAACATGGACGCGATCGTCTTGCCTCGAAGGGCCGGCACCTTCGGCACCGGCCGCTGGCATACCTCGGCGAAGCTGTCGGCGGCGATCATGATCTCTCCGATGCCATCCGCGCCCAGCTGGTCGATGGTGAGGAGGTCCTTCACTCCGCCTCCTCCGGGACAACCACACCGAGATCCACCCCATCGGGTGAGACCCGGACCATCTCGCCCCTGCTGGTCGGGAGGTTCTTGCCGATGTAGTCGGGTCGGATCGGCAACTCGCGATGCCCGCGGTCGACCATGACCGCCAGCTGGATGCTGCTCGGGCGACCGAAGTCGGTGACCGCATCGAGTGCGGCGCGTACGGTTCGGCCGGTATAGAGCACGTCGTCGCAAAGGATCACGTCGCGGTTGTCGACAGGAAAGTCGATCTTCGTCACTTCTGGGAGTAGCGCGACCGATCCGATGTCGTCTCGGTAGAACGAGACATCGACCGAACCGACGGGAACCTCGACGTCTTCGATGGATTGCAGTGCTTCGGCCAATGCCTGCGCGATAGGCACGCCGCCTCGTTCGAGTCCGATGAGCACGACATCGGTGAGCCCGTGGTTGCGCTCCAGGATCTCATGGGCCATCCGCCGGGTCGCTCGAGCGACATCATCGGAAGTCAGAACCTGCGTGCGGGCCTCGAAGCGGCCTGTGCTCGCTCGGGTGAGCCGGGGCTCAGCTATCACGTGGATCCTCCTGCCGTTCGGGCCTCACGGGACCCGCTTCACGGACTGGGGTTGAACGTAGCGCGGGTTCTCTGTGCACGCGCGGTTCGCGCAGATCTTTTCGGCGACGTCGACCAGATCGGGGGTCGTGGTTAGCGTGAGGGGCCATGAGACCGTTCAAACAAGTCGATGTATTCACCGCGACGCCGTATCGCGGCAACCCCGTTGCCGTGGTGTTCGGTGCGGACGATCTCACCACCGAAGAGATGCAGCGGTTCGCCCACTGGACCAATCTGTCGGAGACGACGTTTGTGTTGTCACCCTCGGATCCGGCCGCCGACTACCGCGTGCGAATCTTCACTCCGGGTGTTGAGTTGCCCTTTGCCGGACATCCCACGATCGGCACGTGCCACGCCTGGCTCGAAGCCGGCGGTGTCCCCAAGACCGAAAACATCGTGAAACAGCAATGTGGTGTTGGGCTGGTCACACTTCGCCAGAACGACGGTCGGCTGGCATTCGCTGCCCCACCGCTGATTCGAAGCGGTCCTGTTGCCGCGGAGGATCTTGCAGCCGTGTGCGCCGTGCTTCAGATCACCCCCGAAGACATCGTGGATTCACAGTGGGCGGACAACGGCCCGGGGTGGATCGCGGTCATGCTGGCCGATGCGGATGCTGTTCGCGCGCTCGAGCCGGACTTCGGCGCCGCCGACGCGTACGACATCGGCGTCGCTGGCCCCGTGAAGGTTGGAGTCGTCGGTTCCCGTTCCGACGACTGCGCGATCGAAGTACGGGCCTTCTTCCGGGCTGGCGGCCAGGGAACGGAGGATCCGGTCACGGGAAGTTTGAATGCCGCGTTGGCGCAATGGTTGCTAAGCAGCGGAGCGCTGACATCGCCATACGTTGCGTCACAGGGAACGATGCTCGGGCGTCAGGGCCGCGTTCATGTCGAGGAAGCCAACGGCGAAATCTGGATTGGTGGCGACGCCGTTACGTGTGTGGACGGCTCGGTCGCCATCTGAAGGCGCGTTTGTGCGCCGTCGTCGTCTCGACCTCCGGCCACCGCCGTGCTTCCAACAGCGCGATGGCGGCGACATTCTCCGCCAACGTGATGGCGAACAGGTCGACGTCACCAACCGGGCTCGCCAACGACTCGGCTGCGAATAACAGGCGTGACCCCACGCCCGTACGACGCGCCGCCTGCGTGACCCAGAACCCGACCTCGGCGATACGCCGATCGCGGTTGATCTGCAACCCCACCTCGCCCACAACCACACCGTCGTCTTCGATGACAAGGTCGATCACCACAGACTGCAGCGTCTGGGTTGCGGTCCCGGCAATCCACCGCTCCGCAAATGCGACGGACGTATCTTGAGGTACGCCGTTGAACCGGGCGATGTCCGAATCGGCCCAAGCGGCGGAGAGTGCGGCGGCATCGCTCCGACGCCACCCGCGGACATCCTGGCCCTGGCTCTGCAGATAGGTAGCGGGCGACTCGCTGGACAGGATTACTCGCTCTCGTCCGTTCGTCGCAGGATGTCGCCGAGTGTCACGAGGACGCCGTTCACGAATGGCGCCGACTTCTCGGTTGAGTACTGGTTGGCCAGGGCAACCGCTTCCGAGACCACTGCGGTCACCGGGACGTCAGGTTCTGCGAACAGCTCGTACGTGGACATACGCAGGATCGACCGATCGATTCCCGGCATACGGTCGATCGCCCAGTCCTCTGCGACCTGATCGATGGCCGCATCGATCTGTGTGAGCATCGCAGCCACGCCGGCAACGATCACCGTCGAGTACTCGTGCGGATCGACAGCGTGGCGTTCGAGAACTGACTCGATGGAGTCGCCGGTCATGTCCGCTTCATAAAGAAGGGCCAGGGCCGCTTCCCGGTCTTCGCGGCGACTGAGTTGAAGCGGGCTGTTGCTCACGCTCGTGAGAGGTATTCGCCTGAGCGAGTGTCGACCTTGACGACCTCGCCGGTGACCACAAACAACGGAACCTGGATCTGTCGACCGGTTTCGAGCGTGGCGGGTTTGGTGCCGCCCGAAGAGCGGTCGCCCTGCAGGCCGGGTTCGGTCTCGGCGATGGTCAGCTCGACCGACGCGGGAAGATCCGTGCCGATGATCTCCTCGCCGTAGAGCAGCACGGTCGCGGATCGACCTTCGATGATGAAGTCCGCCGAAGAACCGAGTGTGGTCGGGGTGACATGGCGCTGGTCATACGTTTCGTTGTCCATGAACACGTAGTCCTCCCCGTCGCGGTACAGGTACTGCATGTCGCGCTTGTCGACCATCGCTCGCTGCACCTTTTCCCCGGCGCGGAAGGTTTTGTCGACGGTGGAACCGGTGCGAACGTTCTTGAGTGTGGTGCGCACGAAGGCGCCCCCCTTGCCAGGTTTCACATGCTGAAAGTCCTGCACTTGCACAAGGTCACCGTCGAGGTCGAGGTGCATTCCGTTCTTGAGATCGTTGGTCGTGATGGTCGGCATCGGGTCCTCCGATTAACGCTGGGGAGATTTGGGGAAGTTCGTCAAAGACTCGCTCCCCTCTTCGGTGATCACGATCGTGTCCTCCCAGCGCACGCCCCCGACCTCGGGGATGTACACGCCAGGTTCAACAGTGATGACGTGACCGGCTGCGAGCGTAGCAGTGGCTCTCGCGTTCACCCATGGAGCTTCGTGAATATCGAGCCCGACGCCGTGTCCAGTTCCGTGGGTGAACCACTCGTCCAGATCCGCCGCCGCCAACACCTCGCGGCACGCGGCGTCAACGTCAGCCACCGGAACACCCGGGCCGGAGCGGTCGACCCCGGCCTGTTGAGCCATCCTCACGGCGTCCAACATCTCACGCTGCTGGGACGTACCTCCACCGATCAGGAAGCTCCGGGTCATGTCACTGCGATAACCCTGCGCGAGTGCACCAAAATCGATGATTACCAGGTCGCCATCCTCGACCACCCGATCGGAGGGGCGGTGGTGAGGCCGGGCGGCGTTCGGCCCGCTGGCAACGATGGTCTCGAATGCGGATCCGTCGGCACCTCCGGCTCGCGCCGCGGCATCGAGCGCAGCGGCGATGTGGCGTTCGCTGTTGCCCGCCGCGATCAGGGGTACGACTTCGCCAAGCGCCGTGTCGGCGATACGTGCGGCGTTTCTCATGGCTGCGATCTCGTCTGGGTCCTTGCGCTCACGAAGTGCCTCGACGAGACCGGTGGTCGCGATCACCTCGCCCTCAAACGCGTCCTCAAGCCTTTTGGCCTGGTTCCACGTGACGTGCGCCCCTTCGAAGCCCAGCGAGGTCGCCGAGGCGGCTGCCTCGAGCACCTCCGCCAGGCCTTCCCCCTTGCCAAGCCGCACCTCACCATCGATTCCGGCCGACGCCAGTTCACGTGGCGCCTGGATGGCATAACGCGCGTCGGTGACCAGAATGCAGTCAGCGCCCGAGACGACCAGCGTGCCGTTGGAACCGGTGAATCCGCTGAGGTAACGAACGTTGTTCCGAGCGTGCACCACGAGCGTGTTGAACCCCTCGTCCTGCATCGACTCCCGCAGCTGGTCGAGCCGGGTCATCGGCACAAACGCTCGTAAGCCGAGGCCAAGATGTCCATGGGAACGTCGGTGACGACCTCGGGGCCAGTGGGACCATCGAGAATAAATGTGGTGCTGTCGACGGCCTTCTTGTCCCGGGCAAACAGTGGCGCAACGTCGGCGAAGGAGATGTCGGCGGGCGGACGAAGCGGAAGGTCGTAGGCGCCCACCACGCGTCGGTGTTCGGCCACACGATCCTCATCAATGCGGCCCATGAGCTGCGCGACCTCGGCCGCATAGATCAATCCGATGGCAACCGCTTCTCCGTGCAGCAGCGCGTGGTCGCCTGCGATCTCGAGTGCATGGGCGAGCGTGTGGCCGTAGTTCAACAGTGCCCGGGAACCACCCTCGCGTTCGTCCGCACCCACCGCCGTTGCCTTGATGGTGACCGAAGACGTCACCCGATCGGCGAGGGACAGTTCGTCCAGACGCCCGCCCCCGAGGAAGTGATACTTGGCCAGCTCGCCCAGACCAGCTTGTAGGTGCCGCGCAGGAAGTGTCGAGAGGGTCTCGGTGTCGCAGAGCACCGCCAATGGTTGCCAATACGAACCAACGAGGTTCTTCCCCTCCGGAAGATTCACGCCCGTCTTTCCACCGATTGCCGCATCGATCTGCCCGAGGAGCGACGTCGCCACATGAATCACCGGTATGCCGCGGTGGTAGACGGAGGCGGCGAATCCGGCCACATCGGTCACGATGCCACCCCCGACACCGACGACCACGTCGTTGCGGGTTAGGCCCCAGGTCGCGAAGTCTCGACACAGCGTCTCGACCGTTTCCAGCACCTTGTGCGACTCTCCATCCCCGATCGTGAACACCACCTGTTCACATCCGGCGTCGACCTCGACATCGATGTTCGCCTGGGTGACGATCGCCGCGCGCCGACAACCGGACGGAATGTGGAGTGCGAGGCGGTGCCGCACACCATCACCGATCTCGACCGGGTAACTGCGGTCGCCGAGGTCGACAGAGACGGTCGTAAACGCTTCCACCCGGAGAGTCTACGGGTACCGGTGAACCAGATGGTCAGACGGAAAAGACTCCCGGCGTATCGATGATCGACTCGCCAAGGAACAAGATGATGACCGCGGCCAATGCCAGTGCCGGGCCGAACGGAAACTGGGTCTGCAGCAGCGGCAAGTGGGATCCATCCTCTGGCGGCGGGAAGTCCGGGTCCGGGAGGAACCCATGGCCCCAGGCACGGCGCCCAAGAGCCACGCCAATGCCGCTGAGAATGCCCAGCAGCATTCCCAGGATCAGTGCATACACGACGAGGACCAAACCCTCTGCAATCGAGGCCCGTGACCAGCCAAGCATCAGGCCGAGCAGGAAGGCGAGTTTCACGTCACCGAAGGCCAGCGCGTCCGGTCGAACGAGGTTTGGGATCAACAGAAAGAGGAAGTAACCGAACGCGCAGACGATCGCGGGCACGATGAAGTCGCCCAGATCGCCGGCAAACGCCAGTCCAGCAATGATCGCGATGTTCACCGCGATCGACGGAAACAGGATGCGATCCGGGAGTCGGAACCGGTCGATGTCAGCCACGCTTAGCGCCAACAGCGCACTCACCATGACCAGGACCGGCACAAGTGTCAGCTGTGGGCCAACCTGTGACCCGGCGACGCCAAAGAAGATCGCGCCGGCGATTGCGGAACTCACATGAGCGGCACGACCGTCAACAGCCGCGAGGTCACAAAGTAACCAGCCAGCCACCAGGCCGAGGAGGCCAATCGCGAGTACGAACACCTGCGATCAGTCGCGTCGGAGGAACTTCAGCACGCTCGAGCGATCGTCCGTACCGTAGTCCGGCTCGGGCTCAGCGGGCGCAGCCGCGGTCGGCGGCGCAGGCTGATCAGGCTCAGCCTGAGACGGCTGCATCTGATCGACCGGAGCAGCGTCCGCGAACGCGTCAGCGGGCGATGACACCTGAGTAAACGGGTCAGCGGGTGCCGGCGCATGCTGGGCGCCTGCTTCCGCCGCCGGTGAGGGCACTGCGAGCGTCGAGTGGTCTGTTGCCCAGCCATCATCGTCGTCGTCATCGGTCCAACCGGTCGTGCCGTCGTCGGCAGCCGGTGACTCCCACGCGATCGCCGGGGCGGCGCCATTGGCCGGAGCCTCGGGCCACGCGTTCGGAGACGCGGGTGCTGCATGTTCACCGACGGGTGGTGCGTTGTCCCACGGACTGGGAGCGGCTGGTGCGGCCTCGGTTTCGAATGGATTGGCTACCGGCGCGTCGAACGGGGAAGCGGCTGGCGCTGCGGGAGCGACGGGGGCAGCTGCCTGTTCTTCAGGCAGCGTCCGTGGACCCTCGGCGGCAAGCGCCTCGGCGATCGATGCGAGCGTGTCGACAGGCGATTGTTCGACCTCCGCGGTCATGGCCTCAAAGTCCTGACCGTCTGCGGCGTGTTCCGGTTGCATGGCCGGGGTATCGAACGGAGACGGCTCAGTTGCTGCGAGGGGCGAGGTGTGGACCTCGGGTTCGGCGTGCACGGGCGCGTCATGAACCTGAGCTTCGTGTTCCATAACGATGGGTTCGAATCCCTCAGGAACTTCGGCGACGGGAGCTGCTTCGACAGGTGCCATTTCCGGCGTGGCGACAGCATCGTTCATCGGCAGCACCTCGGCTACCGATTCTTCGATGGGTGCTTCTGCGACAGGCGTGTTCTCGACCACATCTTCAACAACGGGCTCTTGGACAACTTCCTCCGCTGCAGGCTCATCGACGCGGGGCTCATCAACGAGGATCAAGCCATTGCGGGCCATATCCGCGACCATACGAGACATGTCGAGTGAACGAAGTTCGAGCGCCTCGGAAAGCTTCCGAGTGGTGGAGCCGTCGCCCATGGCCTGAATGGCGTTCCACCATGCCGGCTCAATCGTGACCGATCCATCGAGATGATCACTGCGCGTGAGCTGATGATCCGGCGACGGGACAACCTTCTCGACGTCGGACCAGCCCTCTGCCGTGACGGCAGTACGGGCGAGAACGTCGGCGACGGATTCGGTCTCCACGGTCGAATCGGGTGCTTCATCCTCGTCGAAGAGGAAGGTTCCCTCGACCTCGGAGAGTGCGTAGTACGTGGCTTCGGCAGCGTCGGTGCCGGACTCGCGTTCGAAGTCGTAGATGACCTCTGCGACCTCGCCGCGAAGCATCCAGTACGTCGCTCCTCCGGCTTGTGCCTCGATGTCGAGACGGCCGGTGGACGATCGCGTTGCCAGAAACTCAAGGACTTCGGCGATACCCAGAGTTTTGAGTGTGCCTTGTAGCGACATGTGCGGAATCTCCCAGTAGCTCAGTTTGCTCTAGGGGTTCTTTCGGCATGGGGCGAAAGAATTAAACCGTTTCGTCACTTTTGTGTGAGAGCCGCCTCAAGCAGCGGCGAAAACAGTGGCGTCTGGCCTGTCCATCGTTGGAACTGAATCGCCGCCTGCCCCACGAGCATTGGTAGTCCTCCGACGGTTTGCAAACCCCGGGCGCGGGCCGCAGCCAACAGCGGTGTTTCGCTCGGGTGATACACGATGTCGACGACAACTGCGTGTTCGGCGAGGCCCTCCACGGGAAACACCAGCTCACCTGCAGCTTCTGTTTCCGCCATCCCGACCGAGGTGGCGTTCACCACGATGTCAACGGCGTCGAGCGACGAGTGGTCGCCTACGTGACCAATTCCGGGTGCGAGCAGGGTGGCGGACTCCGCCCGTTTTGCGGATCGGTTCACCACCGTCACCGAGGATGCACCGTTCTGCGCACAGGCGTGGATGACCGCTCGAGCAGCACCACCCGCGCCGAGAACACCGATCGACCGACCTGCGACGTCGATCCCGGTGACTTCGCGGAGGCCATGAAGGAAACCCGCCCCGTCCGTGTTCTCGCCGTGCAGCTGCCCATCGGTGTTGATCACGCAGTTGACGGCGTCCAAGGCAGTAACGGCCTCACTCATCGAATCCAGGCCGCTGATAACGGCTTCCTTGTGGGGCATCGTGACCGACAGTCCCCTGATACCCAGGGCCCTCACCGCATCGAGTGCCGCATCGGTCTCCCCGGGGCGAACCGGAAACGTGCCGTACACCAGCGGTACCCCCGTCGCCTGCGCCGCCGCAGCGTGGATCGCCGGAGACCGACTGTGGGCAACCGGCCATCCAATAACCCCCGCCACCATCGTTCCTGATGGCGACATGATCAGCAGTAACCGCGATCGCGACAGATCTGAACGGCAGCGTTGTGGTCGGCGAGGTTCGTGGTGAACGTGTGGCCACCGTCCTCTTCGGTGCGAACGTAGAACAGGTATTCCCCGGGCTCCGGAGCCAACGCCGCACGAATCGCCGCTTCACCGGGCGACGCGATCGGCGTGGGCGGCAGCCCTCGGTTCGCGGTGTTTCTTGTGTTCCATGGTGATGCGCTGGCGAGATCCTCGCCCGTGAGATCGGCGCAGGACTTCGACAGGGCATAACACGTGGAGGCGTCGATTCCGAGTGCTTCGTCCCGTAGAAGCCGGTTGTAGATGACTCGTGAAATCAGCGGTCGATCAGCCTGAGTGATGGCTTCTTCCTCAATGAGCGAGGCAACGATGAGAACCTCGTACTCGGTGAGACCCAACTCCGTGATGACGCCGTCCTCTCCGAGCTCGGCCTTTGCCGCATTGAACTTGGACTCCATGGTTTGGGCCATCTGGGCAAGGATGTCGAGTTCGTCCGCGGCGTTTCGTTCGTTGATCTGGTAGGTGGCGGGGAACAGTAAACCCTCGCGGCCTGACCCGGTGCTGTCGGGTGATTCCAGCAGCGGACGTTCCGGAATGCCGGTGAGCTCGATGTCGAGCAGTGGCGACCGGAGGTCTCGTTCGAGATTTGCGAGGTCGTAGCTGTCGTTCTCCTGTTGGAGACGCACGAGAATTTCAGTCAGCCTCAGGCCCTCGGGAACTGTAACGGTGAAGAATTCCGGTGGCAGCGGTCCTTGGCCATCGAGGCACGCCACAACCTCGTCAAACGACATGTCCTGTTGTACGCAGGCATACTCCCCCGCCTGAAACTCCGCGTCGAAGTTGCTGCTCAACCAATAGCGGAAGAGGGTCGGGTTGGCGATCACGCCTTCGGAATAGAGGCGTTGCGTGACGTCGTTGGCCGTCGCCCCTGCAGGGATCGCGAATTCGACCGACGCCGTTGGTGGTCCCGGAGGATCGAGTTGGTCGTCGTACCAGCTCGTCACCCGGTTGAAGACGGTGGCGACGACGAAGCCGACGATCAGCGCCACGACCACGAATCGGAAGACCGGTCCCGTGCGGCGGGGCATTCGAACCCAGTCGCGACGGTCGATGACCTCGAGGGGCGGTTCCACCGGCTCGTCGTCATAGATCGATTCGAACACCGAATCCGGCGGGGCTGCGACGGCGACCGCAGCCGGAGTGCCGAAGACATCGTCGTGAGGTTCCTCGAACAACGGTGCCGGGGTGGGCGCCACGGGTTGACGCTGCGGTCGTGACAACCCATCGGCTGGTGGGGTCGGCCCCGGGGGCCGTCGTTGTGGATCGGCGGCGGGAACTGGTCCGAATCGACTCAGGAGGCGATCAACGCTGGTTGGCTTGTCGTCCCCTTCTTCCGAGTCAGTCATTGGTTTTTTGTTCCATCCAGCCTTGAAGAATGACCGCCGCGGCGACCATATCGACCATGTCTTTTCTGTTTCTCGACGACACCTGTTGCTCGTCCAGTGAACGATGGGCAGTTACGGTGGTCAATCGCTCATCGTAGGTGAAGATGGGGGTGTCGAGGGTGGCACCCAGGGCAGCAATCTGGCGTTCCACGGCAGCGGCCGCGGCGCCAGCGGTTCCCTTGAGATGCAGCGGCATTCCGACAACGAGGATGACCACCTCCCACTCCTCCACCAGGTCCGCGATCTGGCGTACCGCCGTCTGTATGTCCCGCCCATCCAGTACCTGCAATGGCGTGGCGACGCGCTGTTCATCATCACTGATGGCAATACCGATCCGCCGGCTCCCAAAATCGATCCCAAGCGCACGCCCGGGTCGATCGGTCATTGGGTGATTCCGGCGCCCGCTCGGATGAGGTCGAGGGCAGCTTCAAGTTGCTCCGGGTCTCGACCACCTGCGACGGACAGATCTGGAGCTTTCTTCCCGCCACCACCGACGAGTTTGGCAGCATCGGCAATCCAGTCGCCGGCGTGTAGTGGTGACTCTTCGGCGACGGCGGCAACGAGGGCAACACCACCCCCCTCGAGGGCCGCGCCAAGAGCCACACTCGCCACACCTTTGTCTCGAATTGCTACCGCCAGATCGCGCAGCGAGTCGCGGTCGAGATCATCGATTCGCGCCACGACCACGCCGTCGGTCGCATCTGCAGCCAGCTCGTCGGCCCTGCCGACAGCGGCAGCTCGTCTCATCGCATCGAGTTCTTTGCGGGCGTTGGCCAGATCATCCAACCGTCGATTCAACCCCTCGAGCACGTCGTCGGTGGGCACGCCGAGCGCGTCGGCGGCTTGAGCGACGATCGCCTGCTCATCTCGAAGCATGTCGATGGTGGCCGTTCCGGTCACCGCTTCGACGCGTCGGATGTTCGACCCGATCGAGCTTTCGGAAACGATCTTCAGCGGCCCGATGTCGCCGAGGGCCTGCACATGGGTCCCGCCGCAGAGTTCGATCGAGTTGGGACCGGCCTCGAGCACACGGACCTGATCGCCGTACTTGTCGCCAAAGAAGGCGATCGCACCTTTGGCCTTGGCGTCGTCCATGGACATCTCGATGTGGCTGGTGGTCGAGTTGCCCAGGACGTCAGCGTTGACCATGTCCTCGATTTCGCGTGTCTGTTCAGGGGTGACCTGCTCGAAATGGCTGAAGTCGAAGCGGAGTCGGTCCGGGCCAACCCATGAGCCCTGTTGTTGCACATGGTCGCCCAGCACCCGTCGCAGAGCGGAGTGAAGAAGGTGCGTACCCGTGTGGTTGCGGCGGATAGCGGCGCGCCGGTCCACATCGATCGAGGCGGTCACGTGGTCGCCAACGCCGAGCGCCGTCGCTGCGCCGGTTGCATGATGCAGCGTGACCCCCGGGACCGCGTGGGTCGTGTCCACGATGTCGACGACACCATGGGGCCCGGAGATCGTGCCGATGTCGCCGATCTGACCGCCTGATTCCGCATAGAACGGGGTGTGGTCGAGGACAATTCCTTCATCGCCCACCCACAAGACCGTCGCCTGCACGTCGGTCAGCTGGTCGCGTCCCACAAATTCGGTCGGCCCGTGTTCGTCGGCAAGCGCCACAAAAGTCGACACGTCGACCTCGCCCGCCTTTGACTTCTGATCGGCGCGAGCCCGTTCGCGTTGTTCGGCCATGGCGGCGGTGAACCCGTCAACGTCAACCGTGGCACCACGCTCTTCGACGATTTCCTGGGTGAGTTCGAGTGGGAAGCCGTGGGTGTCGTGCAGTGTGAACGCGACCCGGCCCGGCAGCGTGCCACCGGCGTCGAGTGAAGCCATCTCCGAATCGAGTATGGAAAGGCCGGTGGCGATGGTCTCGCGGAAGCGCACTTCCTCGCGTTCGACGATCTGAGCAATGTTGTCGACGTTGTCACGGATCTCGGGATAGTCATCACCCATCAGATCGACAACCGTGTGGACGAGCTCGGCCAGAGTCGGTTCGTTGCGACCCAGCAGATAGGCGTGGCGGATTGCACGCCGCATGATGCGACGCAGCACGTATCCCCGGTCCTCATTTGAGGGGAAGACCCCATCGTTAATCATGAACGTGGTCGAGCGAGCGTGATCGGCGAGGATCCGCAAGGACACGTCAGACTTCGGGTCTGCACCATCCGCGACACCAGTGAGCTCGCTGGCTCGGCCCAACAGCTTCACAAACTCGTCGGTCTCCCACACGGAACCAACGCCTTGGAGCACCATGAGCACCCGTTCCAGACCGGCGCCGGTGTCGATCGACGGCTTCGGCAACGGGACCTGAGTACCGTCGGCGTGCTGATCAAACTGCATGAAGACGAGATTCCAGATTTCGACGAACCGAGCGTCGGCTTCGAGATTCGCCGGACCGCCGTCGGGGCCGTACTCCGGTCCGAGGTCGTAGAAGATTTCGCTGCATGGCCCGTTGGGGCCGGTGTCGGCCATGCGCCACCAGTTGTCCTCGTCAAGGCGTTGGATTCGTTCGCGGGGAACACCGACCTTCGTGGCCCAGATCTCTTCGGCTTCGTCATCGGTGAGATGACAGGTCACCCAAAGTTTGTCGGCGGGCAGCCCGAAGGTATCGGTGAGAAGGTCCCAGGCGAACGGGATCGCGTCCTCTTTGAAGTAGTCACCGAAGCTGAAGTTGCCCATCATCTCGAAGAACGTGAGATGGCGTGCCGTGCGGCCTACCTCGTCGAGATCGTTGTGTTTGCCGCCCGCACGAACACACTTCTGGACGGTGGTGGCGCGGGAGTACGGAGGCTTCTCGGTGCCCTGGAAGAACGGCTTGAACGGCACCATGCCGGAGTTGGTGAAAAGCAGGGTGGCGTCGTGGGGAATGATGCTCGCGGACGGCACCGCCTCGTGGCCGCGATCGGTGAAGAACTCGGTGAACTTGCGGCGGACGTCTTTGGCTTCCATAGAACCCGTGAGTCTACCGCTGCCGCTGCAGCTCCTTGGCGCGTGTGACGATGGGCGCGTCGCGAAGATCGCGAAGATCGATGACCTTGGCCTTCTGTCCCAGTGCGGCGACACGACTGCCGACCTCATTACGCACGGCTTCGGGCAGAACACGCTCCGCGGTTTGTTTCACCTTGCGTTGCACCCACCAGCTCGACGCTGCGCCCGCCACATATCCCGTACCCATCCAAACCAGTCGTTTGATCATGTGGTCTTGTCTCCTCGATCCTTTTTCCAGCGCTCCCAGCGGGCCGGCTCTGCGCCGTGGGCCGAGGGCCGGTAGAACACATCACTTTCCACTTCGTCGGGGCGGTACTGCTGGTCGACCCAGCCCGCCTCGTCGTTGTGGGGGTAGCGATAACCGGTCCCGTGACCGAGCCCGGCCGCGCCAGAATAGTGTGCATCTCGCAAATGTTTCGGCACTTGCCCGGTCCCGGCGCCCTGCGCCGCTTCCTTGGCCGCAAAGATGGCCGTGGTGACCGAGTTCGATTTCGGTGCGGTTGCGAGGTGAATCACCGCCTGGGCCAGATTCAGTTGGGCCTCCGGGAGACCAACAAACTCGACCGCACGGGCCGCACTGTCGGCGATTACAAGCGACATCGGATCGGCCATGCCGATGTCCTCGCTGGCGAGAATCACGAGGCGGCGCGCAATGAAGCGAGCCGATTCTCCCGCATCGAGCATGCGGGCCAGCCAATAGAGGCCCGCGTCGACATCGCTGCCTCGAATGCTCTTGATGAACGCACTGATGACGTCGTAGTGGTCGTCCTGTCCGTACCGGATCGCCTTGGTGCCCAGTGCAGCCTCGACCTGATCGAGCGATATCTTGCCGCCGTCGCGTTTCGCCAGCGCCGACGCAACTCCCAGTGCCGTCAGCACTTGGCGTCCATCACCAGCGCCACGATCGACGAGGAGCTGGATCGCGTCGTCGGAGGCGGTGGTGCCCTCGGCGTCAAGCCCGCGATCGACCAGCTGGCGCAGCGCTGGCTCCTCGAGCGGCTCGAGCCGAAACAGGGTCGATCGACTTCGCAGCGCGGCGTTCACCTCGAAATTCGGGTTCTCCGTGGTCGCGCCGATGAGGGTGATCAGACCGGTCTCCACGCCGGGCAACAGCGCGTCCTGTTGGCTCTTGTTGAATCGGTGGACCTCGTCGAGGAACAGGATCGTGCCCTGCCCGTGTTGTCCAAGGCGGTCCTGCGCTTGGGAGAGCACCAGCCGCACATCTTTGACGGATGCGTTGACGGCCGACAGCGACTCGAAGACCCGCTCGGTCGTCCGGGCGATGACCTTTGCCAAGGTCGTCTTGCCAGTGCCGGGCGGTCCCCACAGCAGAATCGAGCCAAGCGTGTCCGCTTCGATGAGCCCTCGGAGCGGCCGACCCTCCCCGAGCAGGTGATCCTGCCCCACGATGTCATCGAGCCGTATCGGGCGCAGCCGGTCGGCAAGGGGGGCGCGTTCGCTCTGGCGAATCTCCGCTGCGGCGGCGAACAGGTCGGTCACAGCCGCACCCTACAGCCGCTATGGGTCAGCGGCGGGGGCCGTAGGTTTCGAGATAGGCCCGCATCTTTGCAACCATGTCATCGGAGAGGTCCGCATGATCGATGACTTCCTCAACGGTGACGATCGCGTGCGTGGGCATGGCGAATTCCTCGGCGATCTGTTCCAGCGCGGTGTTGTTCCCCGTGCCTCGCTCCATGCGGTCGACGGACACGATCAGTCCAGCGAGTTCCACATCGGCCGCAGCCTGAAGCACCGGGACCGTCTCTCGAATCGACGTTCCGGCTGTGGTGACGTCCTCGATGATCAGGACCCGATCGCCATCGACCAGTGGATGTCCCACAAGAACGCCACCCTCGCCGTGGTCCTTGGCTTCCTTACGATTGAAACAGAAGCCGACATCGTGGCCCTTGGCCGACAACGCTGCGGCGGTCTCGACCGCAAGCGGAATGCCCTTGTAGGCGGGGCCGAACAGGACATCGAAGTCGGTCCCGAAGTTGGCCAGTATCGCGTCCGCGTAGAACTCGCCCAGCCGCCGGATCTGTGAGCCGGTTCGATACTTGCCGGTCTGCACGAAATACGGCGTCTCCCGACCGCTCTTCGTCACGAAGTCACCGAACGTCAACACGTCCGCCTCAATCATGAAGTCGATGAAGAGGTGCTTGTAGTTGGAGCTGCGCTCCCCCAAGACGTCTCCCATCAATCTGTTCGGGGGACTACCCGCAAGCCCAGTTCGTCTAGCTGACCGGCTTCGATGGGTCCTGGTGCGTTGGTGAGCAGGTCCGCGCCGGATTGGGTCTTCGGGAAGGCAATGACTTCGCGAATGTTCTCTTCGCCCGCGAGCAGCGCCGTGAGGCGGTCGATACCGAAGGCGAACCCGCCGTGAGGTGGAGCGCCGAAGCGGAAGGCGTCGAGCAGGAAGCCGAACTTTGCCCGCTGTTCCTCCTCGCCGATGCCCAGAATTTCGAAGATGCGCGATTGCACATCGGAGCGGTGGATTCGGATGCTGCCCGAACCAAGCTCCCAGCCGTTGAGCACAAGATCGTATGCCTGCGACCGAATGTCGAGCCAGCCATCACCCTCGGCCGTGTCGAGCAGATCCACGTCGTCGGGGTGCGGCATCGTAAAGGGGTGGTGAGCCGGGATTGGGTTGCCGTCGATGACATCCTCGAACAGTGGGAACTCGGTGATCCATAGAAAGTGAAAGCCACCTTCATTCACGGGTGGCTTGCCCAGCTCGAGGCGAAGCAGCCCGAGCACTCGGTTGGCGGTTCGCCGATCATCAGCGATGAGGAAGACCATGTCGCCCGACTCCGCGGCGAGCCCTGACTGCACGCCCGCGATTTCCGCTTCGGACATGAACTTCGTGAGCGCACCCTCAAGGCCTTCGTCTCGCACGCGGAACCACGCGAGGCCCTTGGCGCCCCAGCGCTTGGCCTTGTCGGTCAGGTCGTCGATGGCGTTGCGGCCGAGTGTGTCGGCGCCGCCCTTCATGCAGATGCCTTTGACCGCGGCGGTCTTGAAGACGTTCGACTCCGTCTCGGTGAACAGCTCGGTGAGCTCCTGCAACTCCATGCCGAATCGCACATCGGGCTTGTCGGAGCCATATCGCTCCTGCGCCTCGGCATACGTCATCTGCGGAATGTTCTCGGGCCGTTCTCCGGTGACTGCTTCCGTCGCGTCCGCCACCGCCTCGCTGATAAAGGCGAACACATCCTCCTGATTCACGAAGCTGGCTTCTGCGTCGAGCTGCATGAATTCGAACTGACGATCGGCGCGGAGATCCTCGTCGCGGAGACATCGAGCGATTTGGTAGTACTTGTCGAACCCACCGACCATCGACAGCTGTTTGAACAGCTGTGGGCTCTGTGGGAGGGCGTAGAAATCACCGGGGTTCTGGCGGCTGGGCACCACGAAGTCGCGGGCACCCTCCGGTGTGGAGGCGATGAGCATCGGGGTCTCGATCTCGACGAATCCCTGGCGCTCCATTGCGCCACGGATTGCGCTGTTCACCTTCGACCGAATGCGCAGGTTCCGTTGCATCTTGGGTCGGCGCAGGTCGACGTACCGATGACGCAGGCGGATCGACTCGTCCACGTCAGTCCGTTCGTTCATGGGGAACGGTGGCGGTTCGGCGGCGTTGAGGATGTCGACGGTTGTGTCGGCGATCTCGATCTCACCCGTAGCCAACGCGGCGTTGACCATCCCATCGGGGCGGGCCCGGACGGTGCCGGTGATCGCTACGACGTATTCGCTGCGCACTTCAGACCGTTCGTCCACGACAACCTGGACAACCCCGGTGTGGTCGCGGACGTCAACGAAGGCGAGGTGTTCGGAGTGCACGCGGCGGGTATCGACCCATCCGCACACGGTGACCGTGCGGCCAATGTCGGCGGAGGAGACCTCACCGCAGTAGTCGGTTCGAATCGGCATGGTTGTTCCTTGCTTGTCGTTGCTGATCAGGCGCCGAGGCGCGTCTTGAGTTCGGTGATCACGTCACCGCGGTCGATGGTTGTCTGTCCGGCGTCGCCCTGCATGTCCCGAATCGTCACCTGGCCCTGGGCGAGCTCATCCTCGCCGACGATCAGCACCCACGGGGCATCCGATCGGTCGGCGACCTTCATCTGGGCCTTCATCGAACGCCCGTCAAATGTGCGGTCGGCCCGAAACCCCGCCTCGCGTAGCTGGTCCGTGAGAACGATCGCCTCGGAGCCGCCCACGAGATCAAGGACCATGACCTCTGGCGCGGTGGCCGGCTCGGGGAAACAGCCTTCGTCATCGCAGGCGAGAAGAATGCGATCAACGCCGAGCGCGAAGCCGATGCCCGGGGTGGGTTTGCCACCAAGACTCTCGGCCAGTCCGTCGTAGCGACCCCCGCCACCAACGGCGTTCTGGGCATTCGTGAGTGCGGTTGATGCAAATTCGAAGGTGGTTCGGGTGTAGTAGTCGAGGCCCCGCACGAGGCGCGGTGAGATCTCGTAGGGAATGGAGAGCGCCTCCAGACCCGCACGCACGGCAGCGAAGTGTTCACCGGTCTCCTCGCTGAGAAAGTCCACCATGAGCGGCGCCTCGGCGATGATCGCCTGATCCTCGCGGCGTTTGCTGTCGAGTACCCGAAGCGGGTTCTTGTCGAGCGTTTCCTGGGAGCGCTCGGACAGATCTGTCCGCCGATCGAGGAGATACCTCGTCAACGCTTCCAGATAGGCCGGTCGGCAGGACTCGTCTCCGAGCGAGTTCATCAGCAGCGATACCTGCCGCATTCCCAGAGCTTCGTAAAACCGCCACCCGAGGGCAATCACCTCGACGTCCACGTGGGGGTCGTCAGAGCCGAGAACCTCGATACCGACCTGGCTGAACTGGCGGTAACGACCGGCCTGAGGCTTTTCGTGCCGGAACTGTGGGCCCTCGTACCAGATCTTCCAGGGCAGGTTGGTCGGGTTGTGTTGCACGAAGGCCCGCACGACCGATGCGGTGAGTTCCGGCCGCATCGCGATGCGCTGGCCGTCCTTGTCCTCGAAGTCGTACATCTCCTTGGTCACGACGTCCGTGGATTCGCCGACGCGCAAGAAGACACCGAGGTCCTCGAGGATGGGTGACATCAAGTGGCCATACCCGGCTCGCCCGGCGAGATCCGCAAAGACATCCACGACGGCGCGTTGACGCTCGGCGTCGGGTGACATGACGTCACGCATGCCCCGCAGAGACTGAAATTTCGGTGATGCCACGACGGCTCAGACTACTCGCCCAATCGCCTCAGTCGTCGGAGCTCGACCCCGGGAGAACGCGGTACGCGTCGTAGACCGATTCGATTCGTCGCACCGCCGAAAGCATCTCTTCGAGATGGGCCGGATCGCCGAACTCGAATCCGAACGTCATATGCGCAATTCGATCCGCACTTGTACGTAGTTGCACGCTCGTTACGTTGATCTGGTTTGTCGCCATCACACCGGAAACATCGCTGAGCAGACGCGGCCGATCGAGGGCATCGACCTGGATCGAGGCTTCCAACAGGCCGTCGTGACGGTCGTCCCAATCCACTTCGATGAGGCGATCGGCCTGACTGGCAGACAGCGACCGGGCGTTCGCACAATCGGTGCGGTGCACGGACACGCCGCGGCCCCGGGTCACGAATCCGATGATGTCGTCGCGAGGAACGGGGGTGCAACAGGTGGCGAGCCGCACGAGCAGATCGTCCAGCCCTTCGACATGCACGCCGCTGCTCGGCGCGGCATCGCGACGACGAACCCGGGTGAGGAATGCCGGCTCTTCCGCCGGCTCCTCCTCGGCGAATGACTTTGTGATCCGGTTGATGATTGTTCGCGGCGAGAGGTGCCCCTCACCAATCGCGGCGTGCAGCGCCTCGAGATCGGTGTAGTTCATATCTGCAGCGACCTCGAGCAACAACTTGCTCTTCAAGGTGTCCTGCACCGGCAGTTCGCTACGACGAAGCGCCGCGGTGAGCTCGTCGCGTCCGATGTCGATGAACTCGCTGCGCCGCTCCCGACTGAAGTGGGCCCGAATCTTGGACGCGGCCTTTGGCGTCGCGACGAACTTCAACCAGTCCTTTGAGGGCCCCGCATCCGGGTTCTTCGAGGTGATGATGTCCACCCGGTCGCCCGACTGCAGGCGGGTCTCCAACGGCACAAGTTTGCCGTTTACGCGCGACCCGGTGCACTGGCGGCCAACCTCGGTGTGGATTTCGTACGCGAAGTCGACCGGAGTTGCCCCGACCGGCAACTCGACAACGTCGCCCTTCGGCGTGAACACGAAGACTTCGTCCTGATCGAGGTCGGTCTTCAGGTTGCTCATGAACGCGGTTGGGTCGGACGATTCCTGCTCCCAGTCCATGATGCGACTGAGCCACGCCATCTCTCCGCTGGGTGCCGACTCCTTGTACCCCCAGTGAGCGGCCACGCCATGTTCGGCCCGGCCATGCATTTCCTTGGTGCGAATCTGCACCTCCACCTCTTTGCCCAGCGGGCCGATCACCGTCGTGTGCAACGACTGGTAGAGGTTGAACTTCGGCATGGCGATGTAGTCCTTGAACCGCCCCTGCACCGGTTTCCAGGCGGCGTGGATCGTGCCCAACGCGGCGTAGCAGTCACGGACTTCGTCGACAATCACACGAATGCCGACAAGATCATGAATGTTCTCGAAGAGATGACCGCGGACGACCATCTTTTCGTAGATCGAATACAGGTGCTTCTGGCGACCAGTCACCGTGGCGTTGATCCCGAGCTCGCGCAAGCGTCCCTCGACGTCGCCAAGCAGCTGGGCGATGTACACGTCTCGTTCGGGTGCCCGCGCCGCCACCATGGCTTCGAGCTCCGCGTACTGTTTGGGCTCGGCGGCGGCGAACGCGAGATCCTCCAGGCGCTGTTTCAGTTCCTGCATGCCGAGTCGGTGGGCCAGCGGTGCGTAGATCTCCAGCGTTTCGCTCGCGGTTCGCTGCTGCTTGAACTCGGGTAGCGAGCCGATCGTCTCCATGTTGTGGAGGCGGTCGGCCAGCTTGATGATCAGCACACGGACGTCTTGTGCGATCGCCACCATCATCTTGCGCACCGAAGCGGCTTGTTGTGCTTCTTTGGAGTCGAAGTGCACACGATCGAGCTTCGTGACACCATCGACCACGCTGGCGACGTCTTCGCCGAACTGTTCACTCAGTTCCTCGAGAGTCAGTGCGGTGTCCTCGACCGCATCGTGCAACAGCGCAGCGGCAATCGCTCCGTCGTCGAGACCGAACTCGGCGACCACCTTTGCCACTGCCAACGGATGGGAGATGTAGAGCTCACCGCTCTTGCGTCGTTGGTCGCCATGAGATTTGGACGCAACGTGGTACGCCTTCTGAATCCGATCGATCGAGGCGTCAGCGTCCTGCGAGCGGTACGCCTCGACAATGGCGGTCAGCTCGGACTCCACCCGACTTGACTGCCGACGCCATGGAAGGACGCGGGTCACGGTGGGCATGTCAGTCGACCTCAACTACGGCGTGCGTCACGATGCCATCCAGCTTGGCACGACCTTCGAGGAACGCAAGCTCCACCAGGACGGAAATCCCCACAATCGATGCTTCCATGGACTCCACCAACGTTCGGGCGGCCGCCAATGTTCCGCCCGTGGCCAGTACGTCGTCCACGATCAGCACGGACGACTCGGGCCCACATGCATCCGAGTGCACTTCGAGGGTGTCGGAGCCGTACTCGAGGTCGTAGGTCACACTGGTGGTATCGGCCGGAAGTTTGCCGGGCTTTCGCACCGGCATGAACCCGACGTCGAGGTGGCGAGCCACCAGCGGCCCGAAGATGAACCCTCTGGCCTCGATCCCGGCCACAAGGTCGATGTTCGCGTGTGCGAATGGGGCACTCATGGCTTCGACCGCGTGGTGCAGCGCGGCGGAGTCGGCCAGCAACGGCGTGATGTCCTTGAACACGATCCCCGGTTGGGGGTAGTCCGGTACGTCTCGGATCAGCCGGTGGATGTCCATACGGTCGAAGTTACCGGCTCACTTCTTGCGTTTGGTCTTTCTCGGCCGTGGGGGGATCGTCCCGGGGGCCGCGGTGGGTGTGGACTTCTTGGCCTTGGTTGGCGCATCCGATTCCCCATCGGACCCTTCGGTGTCTTTCTTCGAGTCTGCGAGTTTCCGGGTCTTCGTGGGTGACTTGGCCTTGGTGGCCGCCCCCTTGCGCATCCGGCCCGCTTGAATGCCGAAGGTCGCATCCTCGGCACTGACCCAGCGGGTTCCGGAGTCGTCGCCGCCCTTCTTCGCCACCTTCTTGGCAATCTGCAGGTACTCGGGCTCGCGTTCCTTGAGGTTCGCCACGACGGTTGACGCAACAAAGATCGAGCTGTAGCCACCAACGAGCAGGCCGACGAGCAGCGCGATCGAGAACTCCTGCAGAGTGGTTGCGCCGAGGATGAACGAGCCGATGAACAGCATCGACAACACCGGCAAGACCGACGTGATGGTCGTGTTGATCGACCGCGCCAATACCTGGTTGAGCGCGAGGTTCATCATCTCGGTATATGTGTAGCGGCCAGTTGCGCCGACGCGGGCGGTGATCTCGCGGACCTTGTCGTACACGACGATGGTGTCGTACAGCGAATACCCCATGATCGTCAGGAAGGCGATCAGCGTGGCCGGGGTGACCTCAAATCCGAACAACGCGTAGACACCAACACTGATGATGATGTCGTGGGCGACCGCGGCGAGAGCTCCCACAGCCATCTTCCATTCCAGGCGCGCCGAGATGTACAGCGCGATCGCAATGAAGAAGAACACCAACGCACGAATCGATTTGTTCGTTATCTCCGAGCCCCAGGTTGGTCCGACCGACTCGAATCCGGTGATGTCGCCGGCTGCGGACATGGCGGCGCGGAGTTCTGCCGCAAGCTCGCTGTCTTCAACCGAGCTCCGCACCCGAACAAACCGTCCACCTTCGTCGTCGGTCACCTCCTGGATGCGGGATTCATCGCGAAAGGCGTCGGGGATCAGGTCGGTGACTTCCTCGATCGATGCTTCCGTACGCACCTCGACGGACGTACCGCCCTGAAAGTCGATGCCCAGGTCCAGGCCACGAATGAACAATGCCAACACGCTGATAAGGACCGCGGCGGCGGAGACATAGAGCACGCGGGACCACAGCGCGGGGAAGTCGATGTGACGGAGTCCGTCGTTTTCGGGCGTGAGTTTCATGATGAACCCTCCGCAGTGCCGACTCGGTCTTCGGTGAGCCCATGGATCCCCATCAGAGAGGACGAGCCCGCAATCGACGGTTTACGCGCCAGCCACTGCACCGCCGGGCCCATGAAGAAGTAGGTCGCCACGAGGTCGAGCACCGTCGCGATACCCAGATAGAGCGCAAAACCCCGAACCGCGCCAACGGTCAGGAAGTACAGCAGCACCGAACCGATCAGCGAGGCCACATCTGCTTTGACGATCGTCGAATAGGCCACTGGGAACGCCTTGCTGACCGCGGTCCGGACGGTTCGCCCGTTTCTCACATCCTCTTTGAGGTGCTCGAAGTACACGATGTTCGAGTCCACGGAAACACCAATGGACACGATGATGCCGGTGATGCCGGCGAGTGTCAGCGCCAACCCTTGTTTCTCACCGAGGAACGAGATGATCGACCACAGCAGCGACGCCGAGATCGCGAGACTGAGGATCGCCACAACCCCGAGAATCCGGTAGTACCCGATGATGAAGACGGCGACGAGTGCGAGCCCAATGAGCCCGGCCACGATGCCGGCCGATAGCGCGTCCTTGCCGATCGTCGCGGAGACGATCTGCTGGTTTTCCGGTTCGAGTTGGATCGGCAGCGCGCCGAAGCGCAGTTTGAGCCCGAGTTCCTTCGCGGATGCCTCGTCGAAGCTCCCGGAGATCTGAAAGTCGCGACCCAGATCCGGGGCTTGCACAAATGGAGCGGAGATCACTTCGTTGTCCAGATCCACGGCTATGCGGCCGTGAAACTCTCCGGACGCGTCGATGTTGCCGGGGCACTCTGGTGAGATGCCGGGTGCGCAGAGTTCGGTCAGCTGACGGAATGCGTTGTCACCTATGTCGCCGCCCTTCAATTCAACCGAGACGATCCAGTTGCGACCGTCGAATGCGCCCTGCGCGGTGGCAAGTCCTTCGCCGGACATTCCGGTTGGTCCGAGGACGTAGCGCCCGGGACGGGCCAGCTCCACGTTTGCAGGCACCACAACTATCTGATCCGGCTCGATCGCGTCATCGGGCGTGAAGCCGTCCAGTCCCAATGGTGCGTCGTCGGGAAGTTCTGGCGGGCGATCCGTCGACCCGACGGGGAGGTCAGCCAGAACGGGCCGGAACCTCATGACGGCGGTCTCGCCGATGAGCTCGAGTGCCCGCTCCTTGTCTTCAACACCGGGCAGCGAGACAAGAATGCCGTCGCCCTGCGCTTGGATCTCCGGTTCGGCCACGCCGAGGCCATCGACGCGGTTACGTATGATCTCGACCGCTTGTGTGATTTGTTCGGGGTCTTCGACGGGTTCGGTGGCCCGATACCGAACGGACACCCCACCCTGCAGGTCGAGGCCGAGCAATGGCGTCCAGGACGCGAGCACGGTCCCGAGCAGCGCGGCGATCGACAGCACACTGATGCCGATCGCGTAGATGTACTGACGCCGGTCCACGTGGCTTATTCCTCTTCGGCAGCGGCAGGCAGTTCGGTTGGAAATGCCTCGAGGATCTCCTGCAGCTGCGTCCTGCTCACGAGGATCTCGATGCCATCGGCCACCTCGAGGTACAACGCCGAATCCATGACTTCGGTGACGCTGCCGTAGACCCCGGAGGACAACAAGACGCGGTCACCTTCCTTGACGGAGGCCACGAGGGCCTGATGCGCCTTCATGCGACGTTGTTGTGGCAGAAAGATCAGTACCCACATGCCGACCAGCAGCGCGAGCAGAAGAATTGTTGGCACGAGTCGCTCCCCGACTAGGTCAGCCTCTGAGGTTACTCCTCAGCTCCATTGCTCGTGCACACCCGCAGCGAACGTCTCAAACGTGCCATTCGTGATGGACGTGCGCATGTCGTCCACGAACCGGAGAAGCCACCAGAGATTGTGAATGGTGAGTAGGCGCGCGGCCGTTGGTTCCTTGACCTGCAACAGGTGCCGGAGGTACCCCCGCGACCATCCGGCGACCGGCGAATCCGGATAGGCGGGATCGATCGGGTCGTCGCTCTTTGCGAATTCGGCGCGAGTCAGGTTCATCCGTCCCTGCGAGGTCAGCAGTGTGCCGTGGCGGGCCAACCGAGTCGGCAGAACACAATCGAACATGTCTATACCGCGCGCGACCGCGTCAACGATGCCCGCGGGGTCGCCCAGACCCATGAAATACCGAGGCTGATCCGCCGGCAGCTGATCCGTGGCCGCCCGTAGCGGCTCATGCCATTGCGTTCGATGTTCCCCCACCGACAGTCCGCCGACCGCATATCCGTCGAAGTCGAGCTCCACGGTTCGCTGGGCACTCTCGGCTCGCATCGCCAGGTCGATTCCACCTTGCACGATGCCGAACTGGCTCAGCCGCTCCGATGCAGTTGGGTGACCGAGGAACCGGGAACGGGCGCGGGTCGCCCACAACGCCGTGCGGTCCAACGCTTCTCGGATCACCGCGTCAGAGCTGGGCAGTGCGCTACACACGTCGAGCACCATCTGGATGTCGGCACCGATCGCGATCTGTGTGTCGACCGCCCCTTCAGGCGTCAGCGAGATCTTGCTCCCGTCATACACGCTCTTGAAGATTGCTCCTTCGTCGCTGATCTTCGGTTCGAGGCTGAACACCTGATAGCCGCCGGAGTCGGTGAGGGTGTGTCCGTCCCAGTTGGCGAACTTTCCGAGGCCGCCAAGCGACTCGACGATGTCTGACCCCGGACGGAGCATCAAGTGGTAGGTGTTGCCGAGGATGACCTGCGCCCCCAGTTCGGACAGGTCTTTCGACGACAGGTGTTTGACCGCTCCCCTGGTTCCCACGGGCATGAAACACGGCGTCGAGAAGGTGCCCCGGCCGGTGGTGACGGTGCCGGCGCGGGCATCGCCATCCTTGTGTTCGAGATCGAAGGTGGCCTTCATCGTGCGTGCCGGTCTAGCAGCATCGCGTCACCAAAGGACAGGAACCGGTAGTCCGCGTCCAGTGCCTGCTCATACAACGACCGCCATCGCGAGCCGATGAACGCGTCGATCATCACCAACAACGTGGACTTGGGCATGTGGAAGTTCGTCATCATCAGATCGACGACGGCGAAGTCGAACGGGCGACGAATGAAGAGGTCGGTCGAGCCGGTCGGGCCCCGCCGAACGGAGGACTCCAGGGCCCGCACGGTGGTGGTGCCGACGGCGACCACCCGTGCTGCGGTCTCGAGTGCGGAGAGCGTGTCATCGGGGATGTGGTAGCGCTCACTGTGCATCCGATGGTCGTCGAGATCTTCGACCTGCACCGGGCGAAACGTGTCGAGGCCGACGATGAGGTCCACGGTGGCCACACCGACACCACGGGACCGCAGCTCGTCGAGCAACGGGGCCGTCAGGTGCAGTCCTGCGGTCGGTGCGGCTGCACTCCCGGGTTGATCTGCGTAGATGGTTTGGTAGCGCTCGGGCTCGGCCAGTGCCGTGGTGATGTACGGAGGAAGGGGCATGTTCCCAATTCGGGCGAGCGCCGCGTCCAGGTCCTCCGACTCGATGATCACGCGACGTCGTCCCTCCCCAAGATCGTCGGTGACCGTGATTGTCAGGTCGGACTCACCCTCGATCTCGAGTTGGGTGCCGGATTCGACCTTTCGACTCGGCTTGACCAATGCTTCCCAGACAGAGCGTGGACTCGCGAGCGCGGTTGCTGCAGGTCCGTCGGGCTGGAGCAGAAGGACTTCGGTGCGACCGCCGGTGGTCCGGCGGGCGAAGATCCGCGCCGGTAACACGCGGGTGTCGTTCACGACGAGCAGGTCGCCCTCACGCAGCAGGGATGGCAGATCGGCGACCGTTCGGTGTTCGGGGGCGGCCGTGCCGCGGTCGACCAGCAGTTTCGACGCCGAGCGGTCGGCGAGCGGAACCTGCGCGATGTGATCGGCAGGCAGCGGGTAGTCGAACTCGGAGATCAGCGCCATGACGACGCCGAGCGTACCGATCTAATCGAACAAGCCGGGAGGTGTGTCCCGGTCGGGGCTGCTCGTGGGCGGCGACAGGCCGAGGTGACGCCACGCAGCGACCGTTGCGACGCGGCCCTGCGGGGTACGAATGAGCAGACCCTGTTGGATCAGGTAGGGCTCGTACACGTCCTCGACGGTTTCGGTTGGTTCGCTGACGCTGATCGACAGTGTCTTCAACCCAACCGGGCCGCCCTCGAACATCGTGCACAGCGAGGTCAGCAGCGCGCGGGTTGCCTTGTCGAGGCCACGCTCGTCGACCCCAAAGAACTCGAGGCCATCGCGCGCCACCGCATTGGTGATCTTGCCGTCACGTTCCACCTCGGCAAAGTCGCGGACCTGACGAAGAAGCCGATTGGAGATCCGGGGTGTACCCCGGCTTCGGCCAGCGATCTCGGTTGCGCCATCCTCATCGATCGCCACTCCCAGAATCCCGGCGGCACGCAGAACAATGGATCGCAACTCCTCGGGTTCGTAGTAGTCGAGACGGGCGGGGTAGTCGAAGCGGTCGCGCAGTGGTCCGGTGATGAGGCCGGTTCGGGTGGTTGCCCCAATCAGCGTGAAGTGTGCGACCGGCAGCCGCATCGTGCGCGCGGCCGGACCTTTGCCCAACACCAGATCGAGCTGGAAGTCCTCCATCGCCGGGTAGAGCACCTCCTCGACCGGCCGCGCCAATCGATGGATCTCGTCGATGAAGAGCACGTCGCCGTCCTCAAGCTTCGTGAGAATGGCGGCAAGGTCGCCCGCCTTCTCGAGCGCGGGACCGGACGTGACGTGGATGGTCGCGCCCATCTCGTTGGCCACGATCGTGGCCAGGGTGGTCTTGCCAAGCCCGGGTGGCCCGGCGAACAACAGGTGACCCATGGACTGCTCGCGACCGCGAGCTGCCTCCAGCATCACCCGAAGATGCCCCTTCAGCTGCTCCTGACCGACGAAGTCCTCCAATGACTGCGGACGCAGCCCAACTTCTTCGGTGCGTTCCTCGTCGTCACCGTCAGGCGACAGCAGTTCCTCGCGCACGTCAGACGCCTTCTGCCATCATCCGCAGCGCATCCCGGGTGAGGGTCGCAGAGTCGCCTTCCGCCGGAAGTTTGGCCAGAACGGATCGGATGTCATCACCGACATACCCAAGCGACTCGAGCGCCTGGCGAACCTCGACATGCGCCGGGGTTGCTGCCTCCGGCGACGGCCGTTCGATCGCCGACAGATCCACATCCGGTAGATCAAGCTTCGACTTCAGCTCGATCAGAAGCCGAGTCGCGGTCTTCTTGCCCACACCCGGCACCGAACACAATGCATCGAGGTCTTCGCTCGCCAGCACCACCTTGAGCTCGGCGGGTCCGTGGACCGACAGGATCGCGAGGCCAAGCGCGGGCCCGACGCCATGGGCAGAGATCACCGCTTCGAACACACGACGTTCGTCGATCGTCGCGAATCCATACAAAATCTGCGCATCCTCCCGTTGTTGGTGATGGATGTGCAGGAAGGCCTCTTCGCCGGACCGATGGGTATAGGCCTCGCCGGTGGTGACACTCACCCGGTAACCGACGCCGTTGACCTCGACCAGCAGCTCTCCCCGATCCCGATCAACATCGAGCAGAGTGCCTCGCAGCGAGCCGATCATCGGGTAGCTCCGCTGGGTACGGGAGGAACGCCGACGATCGCCGTATGGCACAACGCCACCGCGATTGCGTCGGCCGCATCCACCGGCTTGAGTTCCTGCTCGATCTTCAGTTGGGCCCGGACCATTCGCTCCACCTGTTGTTTGTCGGCGGCGCCATACCCGGTGACGGCCAGCTTGATTTCGTTGGGACTGTACTGCGCCACGGAGCACCCGGATGCCGCGGCTTCGGCCATCACGACGCCCGATGCATGGCCGACCGCCATCGCGGTCTGCACGTTCACCTGAAAGAGCACCCGCTCGATGGCGACCGCCTGCGGCGAGAATTCATCGATGAGTGATCGAATCTCCCGTTGCAGGGTTGCGAGACGTTCCGGCAGCTCCACACCGGCGTCGGTTTTGATCACCCCCGCGGAGATGGCGCGAACTTTGTTGGGGCCGGACCACTCGATGCAGCCGTAGCCGCAGCGTGTGAGTCCGGGATCAATACCAAGGACGAACACCTGTACGACACTAGTCCAACTCTCCCGAAGCGACGGTGGACCATCCTCATGTCGCCCAGGCTGCGCCATCGGCCAAAGCTCGGTACCCTGACGAGGTCATGACCGATGCCGCCGTCAGCTCTCCGGAAACTGATCAGACCCCCGAATCCGATCCCGCGGAGCGCGTCTTCTCGAAGTCAGTCGTCATCTCCGGAATTCGATGCACGCTGACGTACGTCATCTTCCCGTTCGTCGCTCCTCTCATCGGCATCACGGCGAGTGTTGGTGCGGTCGCCGGCATTCTCATCGGTGTCGTCGCCGTCGTCTTCAATGTGTTGAGTATCCGTCGGTTCTTCGCAGCGGATCACCCGTACAAGTGGTGGGCGAGCGCAATGAACCTGGCCGTGATCGTCTTGCTGGCCGTCCTGTTTCTCGTCGACAGCCAAACGTTGCTCGCGGGCTGACCGCCCACTCCTCACGTCGGCCCCGCCGGATACCGATAGAAAAAGCGTGCAGAGTAATTCGACCCCCGTGGTTCGTCGCATCTCGTTCGACTACAGCAACATCGACGTGTCGGCGTGGCATCCCCGCCTACCCGAGTTCGCCTGTGGGGCCAATGCCATCTCGATACTGATGCCCCATGCGGAGCCGTACGTCATTCGCGCCGTGCGATCGGCCGCCCGCCAGTCCGACGACCGGGACCTTCGCCACAACGTCGACATCTGGGCCGGCCAGGAGGCCGCCCACTTCCGGGCGCACAGAAACTTCAACGAGCAGCTGCTCGCCCAGTCCCGCGTTGCCCGACTACTTGATCGTGTCGGCCGGCGGATCTTTGGTTGGCTAGGTTCGCGCAGTCCGGCATTTGGCGCAGCGTTCGCCGCCGCCTTCGAGATTGTTGCGTTTGCGTCGGCCCGTTGGACCGAGGAACGCTTGACCGACCTGATGGCTGGTGCCGACGACGAAGCGGCGTCACTTTACCTGTGGCATCTCGCGGAGGAAATCGAGCACAAAGGTGTCGCCCACGACGTGATGGTGGCAACGGAGGGATCGCGTCGTTTCTATCCCCTCGGAACACTCACCGCCTTCGTGTTCCTCATCGGTTTCACCCTCTTTGGTGGTCTCGCGCTGTTTGTCAGCTCGCGTCACGTCTTCAATCCCATTCGCTGGATGCGCCTCATCGGTTGGGGCTTCAGCTTGGCCTGGGTGCTCCTGCCTCTGCTCGCCTCCTCCTTGACCCGGGATTTCCACCCGGAGTCCCTCGTGGACCCGCCCTGGATGGCGCAGTGGCTCATGGAATTTGATCCCGTCACGAACACGCTGCCGGTATGGACTCAGGCCGGAATGGGCCTCGGCCGCACCAGTGCACCGCCGCTTGCCGCCTGAGTACGCGCCGAGCGAATCGCGAAATTCCCCATTGACGACGAGCGCCCGCGCGCCCGAGGGAATAACCTGATACCCAACACTCGCTGGTTGAGTGGCTCGGTTCGCCGGGCAGCAACAGAAAGAAGCAAGTTATGCCTACTGGCACCGTGAAGTTCTTCAACAACGAGAAGGGCTACGGCTTCATCTCCCGCGACGACGGCGATGACGTCTTCGTGCACTACTCCAACATTGCCGGCGACGGCTACCGCTCCCTCGAAGAGGGCCAAGCGGTGCAGTTCGAGATCGGCCCGGGCCGCAAGGGTCCCGAGGCTCTCGAAGTCACCCCGATGTAAGACCAGCGGCGGTCGAAGACCGTCGCATTTTCTCTCTACAGGAGTCGACACCGGCGATCTCCATGCGGCCGTTGCCGGTTTCGCGTGTCCACGCCGACCGACAGCGTTTCTGGGTCGGTTGGCCCTTCTTCACCACTCTGACCGCGTGAGCTGTCACACTGGTTGGGATGTTTCGCCGCCTCTCCCCCCTCTTCGTCGCGCTCGCGTTCCTGCTTCTCGCGGTTCCGGCCGCCGCCGCCCAGAGTTCTCCTCTGCTTGGCAACGAGTTCAATTGCAGTGATGACCAGGCGGCGTTCCCCGGCGGCCAGCCGGCGCCGGTGGGAGCGACCGTCGCGGTGGAGCTCTCGACGTCCTGTTACCTCGTCCTGCTGACAACGGTGGAAGGCGGCCAGGTCGTCAACATCACGTACGTGAGCGGACCATTCGACACGCTGAACGTGGCGTTCTATCTCGCTGGCGCCGGACCGGGTGAATCGTTCAACAACCCGCCGAATGCAGAGCTCGGAACACCATGGGGCGGTCGCGCCGTGCCCGGTTCCGGTCTGCAGACCGTCTACATCGTTCTCCAGGGCGCCGGAGGCCCGGCCACAGGATCGGCATCGGTGCGCGTCGGGACCCGTGCGCCGAACGCGACCACCACGACCGCACCCGCCACCACCGTTGCACCGACGACGGCGGCCCCCACAACCGCAACTCCGACGACAGTCGCGCCGAGTACGACGGCAACCGATACCGGTGACGCCTCGGATACCGCATCATCGACCACCGTTGCGACCGAGACGACAATCGCACCAACCTCGACAGTTGTGGCGATCAGCCCCGACGACGGATCGGACGCCGGCGACGACCAGGTCGACGCAACCGACGACGCCGCTCAGGACGAGTCCTCAGCCACCGACACCACGGTCGTGGGCGCTGCGGACGGCGGCTCGGGCACCGACGGTTCGGACACGAGCGGGTTCTCTGCGTGGTGGTGGCTCATCCCCGTTGCGGGTCTCGCAGCCGCCGGCGCCGTCTATGCCGTGAAAGGCAGCCTCATTGGCGGTGTGGCTGCACCATGGGAGCGAACGGTCATCACGTGGACACTCCAGCACGCCGCTCCGACAGGAACCTGTTCCTCGAACGCTCGCGTCATTGTTGATCCGAATGACGACGGGTCACTGGCCCCGTACTCGATCTCCGAGTTGTTCACGCTGCCGACGATCAAACGACGAATGCGATCAACGGCGGCGGCGACGTCGAGGGCCCGGGCGGCGGCTCGCGCTCGCTCCTCCTCGAGCTCGTCGACGAGGCGATCGAGGACCGCGAGCAGCTCACGCGCGCGAACGAGGACCTGCAGGCCGCGCT
>SHLQ01000188.1 GCA_004282895.1 Acidimicrobiales bacterium | reverse complement strand
CAGTGTGTACGGGTCGGTGTGATCCAGCGGGATCGGTGGTTTCGGGTACAGGTCGTCGAGGATCTCGCCGATGCGGTCGGCCTTCTCTGCGCGTTTCATGGGGCCCGATCCTAGGGCGTCGGTAGAGTGTCGGATATGGCCGCTGAATCGGATGCCGATCTCGAACGAAGGCTGGCTGCGCTGGAGACACGCGTCGCCGAGCTCGAAGCGGACCGGGCCGCGCACACGGCCGCTCCTGCGGGAGCTGTGCCGCCGCCTCCGACTGGAGCACCGGTTCCTCCACCACCGGCCGGGCAACAGACATGGCCACGTTCCGACGTTCCGCTGTGGCAGGCACCCCAGACGGCTCGCGAACGCACGGCAACGTGGACCGAACAGATCACCACCGAGGTGGCATTGAAATGGGCGGGCCTCGGACTGCTGTTCCTCGCCGCAGTGTTCCTCGTGAGCACCGCGGTGAGCCGGGGTTGGATCGGACCGGAGTTGCAGCTGGCCGGAGCGATCGCTCTTGGACTTGTCCTGGTTGGCCTTGGCGTTCGCTTCGTCTCCGGGTTTCCCCTGTGGGCCCAGTCCTTCGGCGTCGCCGGCACCGCCATCCTGTTCACGTCCGCCGGTGCCGCGAACGAGTGGCTTGATCTTGGTGGTATTGGCACTGGAGCGCTGGCGACAATCGCCGTCACGGCGCTGGGTGTCGCGTTGGCGCGTCAGTACTCGTGGATGGCGCTTGCGTTTCTGACGTTCTTCGGCGCACTGTCGGTCATGGGGTGGATCGGCGCTCCGGATGAGTACGGCAACGTCGCCATCATGGCGTACACGTTCGCGCTCGCCGTGATCTTCCATGCGCTGTACATCGATCGAAACTGGCCCGTTCTCTACCTGGTGACCGGTGTGGTCCTCATGCTCACGCAGCTCGGCGTGCCAATCGATCGTGATGACTTCGTAGATGAGAACTTCACCGCCATCCAGGTCTTCCTCGTCGCCACGGCAGTCGTTCATTGGGTTGCGCCGGTGCTCTACCAGCTGTGGCATCGATCCACGGACGAACTGGGCCGCATCGCCGCCCGAGTTCTCCTGGCCGTTCCGGCGTGGTTCTGGTTTGGCACGGTCGTGTTGCATGACATGGACACGGGCCCGGCTGCCGTGCTCGCCGCTGTCGTTGCCTCGATTGCAGTGGCCAGTGCACTGATCCTGCGCTCGAGGGTGCCGCTCTGGTTGTGGGCGGCCCAACTGCTGGCCGGCTCCGTGGCGATATCGGTCGGGCTGATGTTCTGGCTCGAAGGTTCCACACTTCTCGGCGCACTCGCATTGCAGGCCGCCGCAATGTTGGTACTAGCCACGAAGCTCGACGACACCTGGTTCTGGTGGCAATCGGTGTTGACCGCCGCCGCTGTTGGTCTGGTGACCCTTGGCGTGACGATCGACGCCATTGAGAACGACGAGACGTGGGGCGGGGATGCCGTTCACCTGCTCGTCTTCGCGGTCGCATTCGGGATCGGCTGGTATGAGCGCAAGAACGATGTGGGCAAGGCAATCGCGCTTGGCGCCTACCTCGGGCTCATGGTGTGGGTCGCCTCGGTGTTCATCCACTTCGGACAGGGCCAGCTCATCATCTCGGCCGTGTGGGCGGCGATCGGTGTCGCGGTTGTGGTCGCTGGTCTCGGTCGTCAGAACATGCTCGTCGCCAGAGTTGGTCTGATCACGCTGGTCGTGGTCGTGGTCAAGCTGCTCACGGTCGACCTGGCCGAAGTCGACACGTTTTGGCGGGCTGGCCTGTTCTTCGTGATCGGCCTGGGTTTCCTGTGGCTCAGCTACTCCGTGCCCGGGCTCGTCGGCCGCGGGGAGGAGACTACGGAGACGGAGTGATCTCACTCCAGAACGGAAATGTACGCGGCTCGTTCTCGGGCCACCAGGGGAGTGGGATGTCGAACTGCTTGTGGAGCCAGTCGGCCAGATCCAATCCGGCAACCGTGACGCCGTCATCGCCCAGATGCAGAATCGGGTTCGATTCAGTTGCTTCGCGACCCGTGGCTGGTTCGACCGGCACGGCGTAATCCTCGAAGAGCGGAAGGAGCTTGGGCGCCGCCACGAGATCATCAGCGCTGACGCCCAGCGACGCACCGATTAGGTCGTTCCAGGCAGCCAGGCGCTCGGCAGCATCGGAGTGCCAACGCCACCAGCCATCCGTGGGCGGCACACCCATCACCAGCAACAGCCCGATCTCGAACGGCAACTGTGTGCCGAGCTCCTCCTCCAGAGCGATCAACTGATCATTCTCCAGACCGAGTGCATCGTCGCTCCCCAGAATCGGCGCTGCGAAGGTCAGGTACGCCTCCCACGCCTCCTCGTCCGGGCGTGGGTCCAGCTCGGGAAATCCCAGGTCGTCAGCCACTACTGGCGCGTGGCCTTCACCAGATCGACCACACCATGATCGTGTGATCCTGATGATGATGACTCGGCCCGCAAGTCCTCACCCAGCAGCGCGGCCACACAGGAGGCGGTCGAGTTCGCCAACGCATGCAGGTCATACCCGCCCTCGAGGAACGCCAGGCGCTGGCCTGGTTTGCTGTAGCTCACGAGTCGAGTGCACATGTCGGCGAAGTCGCCACTCGTGAGGCCGAGGTTGGTGATCGGGTCTGCCCGGTGGGCATCGAAACCGGCGGAGATCAACAGCCAGTCGGCACCGAATGATTCGAGGGCGGGTTCGATGATCTCATCGAAGGCTCGAAGGTACACATCGCCGGTCGTACCAGAGGGCATCGGCACATTGATGGTGGATCCTTCGCCGGGGCCGGCTCCGGTTTCCGACGCGGCACCGGTGCCCGGATACTGGGGGTACTCGTGCAGCGACACGAACATCACGTCGTCGCGCTCGTAGAAGATGTCCTGTGTGCCGTTGCCGTGGTGGGCGTCGAAGTCGATGATCGCCACCTTGTGGCCCTGCGTTGTGAGGTGATGGGCTGCAACCGCAACGTTGTTGAACAGGCAGAACCCCATGGCGTTCGTCGGCGTGGCGTGATGACCCGGTGGCCGCATGACAACCATCGCCGCATCCGCTCTCCCCTCCTGCAGGCCAGTGATGGCGTCGAGCCCTGCGCCGGCAGCGAGACGAGCTGCCAGCAACGAACCCTCGCTCATGCGCGTGTCACGTTCGACCTGCACATACTCGAGGCCTTCGTAGCTCTCGATCGTCTTGACGTGCTGATCCGTGTGGACACCAAGCAGCGCCTCGACCGGCACGATCGACGGCGTGTCCCGAATCAAGGCATCGCCGAATCCCGCCGCCTCGATACCGGCGATTGCGGCGCTGAACCGTTCGGGTCGTTCGGGGTGGCCCACGGTGGGGCGATGTTCAAGAACTCGTTCGTCGGCATACAGCAGAACTGACATAGGCGCAGTATCTCAGATTCGTGCCAGTATTCGTGGGTATGAAAGCCGCGATCGCTCATTTTCCTACGGACTACTCGATCCCACCGGCCGAACTCGGCCCCGCCTTGGAGAGTCGTGGCTTCGAATCGTTGTGGGCCGCGGAGCACAGCCACATTCCGTCGAGTCGCAAGACGCCACACCCGAGCGGTGCCGATCTGCCCAAGCGTTACTACGACACGTACGACCCATTCGTCTGGCTCACCGCGTTGGCGGGCAGTACGAGCACACTCAAACTTGCCACCGGCATCTGCCTGATCATCCAACGCGATCCCATCCATACGGCCAAGTCCGTGTCGAGCCTCGACCGTCTCACCGGCGGTCGGTTCATGTTCGGCGTCGGTGCCGGCTGGAACGAGGACGAGATGAACAACCACGGCACCCAGGCCGAGGGCCGGTTCAAGCTGATGCGCGAACGGGTGCAGGCAATGAAGGAGATCTGGACCAATCACGAGGCCGAATTCCACGGCGACCGCGTGAACTTCGATCCGATGATGCAATACCCGAAACCGTTGACCAAACCACATCCACCGATCCACGTGGGCGGAGCGTTTCCCGGCGGCGCCCGCCGAGCAGTGGAATGGGCCGACGGGTGGATTCCGATCCCGGGTCGAGCCGAGGGAACGATCGCGGAGCAAATCGCCGCCATGCGCCAGCAGGCAGCGGACGCGGGGCGGGATCCCGCGTCGATCGAGGTGTCGATCTACTTCGCCCCCAACGACGTGGAAAAGCTGCAGGAGTTCGCTGAGGCGGGGGTCGACCGTGTTGCCTTCGACCTGCCCTCCGTCGCCGGTGCCGAAGCTCTCGAGTCACTCGACGCATCGCTGCAGGCGTTCACCGACGCCGGCCTCACCACCTAGTCCCGGAGGACACCATGAGTAATCGCATCGAAGACCTGTTCGGACTGGCGGGCAAGACGGCTGTCGTGACCGGCGGCAGTCGAGGCATCGGCGAAATGATCGCCGAAGGCCTGGTCGACGTCGGCGCCAAAGTGATTATCACCGCACGCAAGGCCGATGCGCTCGAGGCGACCGCCCAACGGCTGCGGGACAAGGGTGGCGATGTAACCGCGATCCCGGCTGACCTCTCCGATCCTGACGGCCTGGCGGCGTTCGCGGCTGCGGTACTCGAAGAGATGCCATCGCTCGACATTCTTGTGAACAACGCCGGCGCGTCGTGGGGTGCGCCGCTCGGCGAATATCCAGTCGACGGCTGGGACAAGGTGATGAACGTCAACGTCCGCAGCGTGTACTTCCTCACGGAGGCGCTGATCGACGGACTGCGAGCGGGAGCAACAGCAGCGGATCCGGCACGCGTGATCAACATCGGCTCGGTCGATGGACTTCGATCCCCGACGATGGAGACGTTTGCGTATTCGTCGTCCAAGGCGGCCGTGCACCAGTTGACCAAACATCTGGCCAACCGATTGGCCCGCGAACACGTGCGGGTGAATGCGATCGCCCCCGGTCCGTTCGAATCCAAGATGATGGCGTTCGCCTTGAAAGACGAAGAGCTGCGGGCCGCTGTAGCCAACGACGTGCCAGTCGGCCGGATCGGTGCCCCCGACGACATGGCCGGGGCCGCAATCTTTCTCTCGTCGAAGGCGGGCGCGTATCTCACCGGCGCGGTTCTGCCCGTCGGCGGCGGCATCAGCTCGGCCGAGTAGCCCGTACCCTAAAGCGCAATGATCGAACACCCGGTTGCGCTCCCCGGCGCCGAAGAAACGGCACTGTGCGCCGACTTCGCCCGAGAGAACCGCATCGATCCCGGCGGCACCGCTCTGGCTCCGGATGTCATTGTCCTGATCGAGGTTCCCGAGCCGTGGCCCAAGCCGGTCGCGAAACACGAAGACCTGGTCGAGCTCGTTTCGCTCGCCGTCTCCCATTCGGAACAGGTCCGACTGCTGGCGGCCGTCCCGCACGACGTAGACGCTCCGCGGGCCATCGCGTTTCGGCCGGCACCCGGCGGCGCCGTCCGAAGTGAGATGCCACTCGGCGATCAACCGGCAGCGGCCCTCCGAGCCGTCTTACATGCGAAGACCGGGGAGTTCGCTCCGGTCGGGGACTCCCACCGCACGATTCTCGTGTGCACCCAAGGCTCCCACGATGTCTGTTGTGGCACGCTGGGAGAGGCAGCCGCTGCGGCCTATGAGACCGAATTCGATGCGGAGGTGTTCCGTGTCAGTCACACTGGCGGCCACCGGTTCGCACCGACCGCCATGACGCTGCCGGATGGCCGTATGTGGGCGTATCTGACCACCGACGACATGGCCAAGATTCTTGGTCGTCAGTCGGCGTCCGAGCTGGCCAGTTCATCGCGCGGCTGGTGGGGCGCGCCAACCGGGCCGGCACAGGTCGCCGAGCGAGCGGTGTTCGCCCAGCAGGGTTTCGTGTTTGACGAGGAACCGCGTTCCGTTGCGGTGGTGGAGGATGATGACGGCACCCACGTCGCCACCGTGGCGACGGCAGATCGCTGCTGGCGGGTGCGGGTCGCCGTTGGGCGTGAAGTGCCGACGATCGCATGCAACAAACC
>SHLQ01000309.1 GCA_004282895.1 Acidimicrobiales bacterium | reverse complement strand
CCTCCACGGACTCCGGTGCGGCTTCCGCCTCGGATTCATCGCGGGACCAGTCCACGTTCTCGAGCTCGCCATTGTCGATCTCCGCGAACGGATTCACGACCGGTTCGAACGGCTCGTCAAAACTCTCGGCCGCAACCGGCTCGTCAGGGCTCTCCGCCGCAAGTTGCTCGTCTGCGGGCTCCTCAGCTGCGGGCTCTTCGGCTGCAGGTTGCTCGCCAGAACTCTCGGCCACCTCGTCGGCGGCTTCGCGGATCTCCGTTGTGGCGCCGTGGCCACCAAACATCTGTGCACCGAGGCTGTCGGAATCCGACGTGGCCTCCTCGACCGGCTCCTCTGCTTCCGGTGCGACCGGCTCCTCCGGTTCTGGCGCTACCGACTGCTCGCTCGGGTTGGCCAAGGTCCTCAGCGCATCGACGGAATTGAACGGCACCCACTCGGCCTCACCGGCCCACCAGACATACGTGTCCTGCGCTCGCTCCCCGGAGCGGACACTCTCAATGATGTCGCGCATCGTGAATGGTCCCGCCTGCGCGCCGTTGTCCACGGCGTAGGAGATGGGTTCGTCAAGGTTTGGAAGTTCGGTACTCACACAATTCCACTCGTTCGGCTTGCTCAGATGTTTAGCATTTTGGGCCGTACGATGGCGAGAGTGATCCCCCTAATCTGCATCGACGTCGATGGCACACTGGTCGGCTCCAGCGGAGAAGTGACCGCCGCGGTGTGGAACGCGGCGGAGGCGGCAACAGCGCGAGGCCAACACCTGGCGCTTTGTACCGCCCGGGGAGCGTTCGGCTCCACGCTGCCCATGGCGCAACGGCTGGACCCCCAGGGGTGGCACGTCTTTCATGCGGGCGGAGCAATCGTGCACGCCGAGCACCTGACTGTCCGAGGTCACGGATTCGACGACGAGCAGATTGTTGCGGCGGGGGAACTCGCCCGGGAGCACGGCTGGGTCATCGAGTTCTACACGGCTGCGGACTACACCGTCGATGACGACTCCGCCATGGCGGTCGAACACGCGGCACTGATGGGGGTTCCTTTCACGCAACGCATCCGAGACGAACTCCCCAAAGGTGACCCCATCGTCCGCATGCAGTTCGTTGTCCCCGTTGACGAGGCTCGATCCGTCGTGTCCCTGGCGGAAGAGGCGGGCATGACGGCAACCGCTGCCACCTCCCCCATCATGCGCGACGCCGCGTTCGTGTCGCTCACGTTGCCGGGGGTAACTAAAGCGACGGGGATCGAGTCCATCGCCGCTGAGCTCGGCGTATCGCTGGCCGACGTCATGATGGTTGGCGACGGCCTAAACGACCTGCCCGCCATCGAGGCCGTGGGACACCCGGTTGCGATGGCCAACGCGCAACCGGAAGTCCTCGCGGCGGCCGCACATGTTGTGGGACACGTCGACAATGACGGCCTGGTCGAGGCGCTCGAACTGGCTGCGCAACTCTGATGTTCGTTCGCGCAGGTGATGCTGCGCGCCTGGTGGCGTGAGACTTCTCCCTACGGAGCGATCTCGCAGATTTCGTCGACGCCGCTTCGCCGCACCAACCAACCGTCGGCGGTGCTGCCACCGTTGGCGGTGTAGGTGAGCGTGCCCGCGGGCGGCGTGGCAACCCAGCCGCCGTTGTTCCGGATCACTTCGGTGCCTGGCTTGTCCTGCCAATCGACACGCACGCCGCCACCGACATCGGTCACGGTGCACACCTCGGGTACAGGCGGCTCACCGTCGGTGGTACACGGAATCGTTGTGACCGTGCCTCCCAGGCGATATCGAATCTCGAAGGTCTGCCCGAGGTCGCCGCCCGCATAGTCATACGTCGTTGCGTT